>CAMCBE010000044.1 GCA_945872805.1 Chitinophaga pinensis
TGTGCTTTCGAGCTATCTCAAAATAGGGTGACTTGGGAGATTCTGGCTTGGGTTGTGTAATCAGAATTTTTCTGATCCCTTTACCCACACTTTCAGTTGTTTTCTTAGCTTTTTTAATCATGTCTGATTAACGATGAAGTTCAAATTTAATTAATATTTTCATTAAATAATCAGGCATTTTTTGTAAAAAAAGTCGTAACTGCAGAATAAGAACAACTTACACGGGTAAGATGGAATCTCTTAGCCCATGCAATAAAAAATAAACAAGAGCGTTTTTCTTCTTATCCCCTAAATAATAAAGCCAGTTTAACAAGCAACTGATCATGAATAAACTTCCACAATACAAGGGTTGGGAGTAACTCAATAGATAAAAAAGAAAGCGAAAATTCGAAAAAACCCATTCGAGCTTGCTTACTAAATACTTTAAATGCACCTAATACCCTAAAAAAGAACACTACAATAACGCTGATGGTAACTATCGCATAAACATATGGTGGAATTCCACCATCAACATATGCAATCAAAAAAGATAGGGCTAAAAGCAATATGCCAAGCGTTTCGTTCATAGAGAATACAATCCCAATATATCTGTCAAAAGCGTTTTGCTGATTAAATACCCATGATAGGAATTTTAAAAAAACAAATTTGACGCCATAGATTATAATTAGCGAAAAAAAGAATAATGAGATTAACTGAACCCAAGAGTAACTAGCAAAGCCAGTGAGATTTTTACTGTATGAGTAAATAAAAAATGCCCCTGAAAAGGAAAATAATACCCCGAGAAAAAAAGAAGGCAAAGCAGACTCTTGATGAAAATCACGACCAGCAGTTAGTAATGCATTGGGTGTAAAAAACCCACGTATTGACCTTACTATATAACTTGGAAAAATAACTTGAACCAAGGCGAGCAATAAAAAAAGAAACATTAAGTAATAAAACATCCACTCATCATTTCGATGCTTTCGAAATGAAACTGACAAATTTAGAGGCAAATTATTAACCTTATAAAAATCAGCTGAATCAATAAATGAAGTAACATAATTTCCATAGGCACCCGACACTTGGGTTCTTTTAAATTTGCTTAATTGTGAAGCAGTTAATGGAGGATGAGCCTGTATAAATTCTTTATACAAGGAATCTGATATGAGGCTATCAATATTATCTGAAACAACTTCACAACTCAGCTTCAAACTATCTTGGGCCTCTACTGTATTAAACAGAAAGCAGCTCAATATAAATAGCATGATACACCTTCGATTCATCATATATCCTACAAAATTATTCCTTTAAATCTAGTAAATATTAAAAGAGACTAACAAATCCAAAATGGATTTTAGCTTGCTTAAAATTTAGAGCTGTTTCTGGTTGCTTTCCAACAGCATACGCTAAGCTAAATATACCCGATTTCGTTTCAAACGAAATACCCAAGCCAGCTCCAACATACTTCGCATTATAGGCAGCCTGGTATGTTTTGCGAGCAGTCTGAGCAGCATCGATGAATGAAAAAAGATAGGAGGATGGTCCTATGAGAAATCTGTATTCAAGTGTAGCAATTAAAAATCGACTCGCATAGATACTCTCCTCGTCAAAACCCCTTAGCGTTTTAATACCACCAAGCTGAAAAAGTTCATTGGTAAAAATCTTATCGGAATGAATATAGCCACCCTGTAAGCCAAGTTTGAGGGTAGATTGCCTTCCCAGTTTTGTAAATAGATCTCCTTTTACCGACCACTTCAACTGTGAAGATGTTAACTTTATTGTGTCGTACAAGGTTGAATAATCAAACCGATCTTTCCCCATAGCGATTATGGTCAGATTAGGCTGAATTTTACGCATCCCACCTTCAAACGAAGAACTAAATTCAATGCCAGCACGCGGGTTATAACGATCATCAGTCCCTCTATAATGCAACTCAATTCCAATGTTACTTGTTCTAATATCCAAGTAGGATGGCAAGCGTTTAGAAATTTTTATGGCATTGGTATCCACATCAAGCAAACTGCTTGAAAATTGTTTAAAAAATACTTTTACTAGTTGCTTTGCATTCAGTGAATACTGCATACCAAGTTTGGTATGCAAGGTTAAAAAAGAAGAATCCTTTTTAAATAAATTGAATTGAAAGTCAACTCCAGTATTGGATTTAAACAAATATGGTTTTTGAAATGCAATTAATAATCTTGGTGATTGAACTTGAATCTGTTGCCAATTTAACATGGTACTTTCTCCTCCACCAAACGTATTTTTTAACTCCATGTTCGCTTCACCTGTAAGCAATAATTTACCACTAAGTTGTGCATTAGCAGGCATCAATCCCACCAACAAATTAATCTGACTACTTTGTTTTGACTCTAGATAAAGGTTAAGTTTTGCGCCTGTGCCGAGGAGTGTAAGGTCCCAAGGTTTTACTTCTCTAAAAAAACCGAGGTCAGCAATTTTCTTGGAGATAGCTTCAAGTAGATCAGCCTTATAAATAGACCCAGAGGAAATTCCAAGGTATTGCTCAAGAAAACTAGTCTGAATATGAACCTTCCCTGCTACAACAATACTGTCAATATGATACAATGGGCCTTCGTGCACTTTCATGATGGCATGCAATGCTGCATCAATGAAAAAACTACTATCTAATTTTATAATAGCAAATGGATAACCATGATTCTCATAATAATGCAAAATTTTCTGTTGTACCGCAACCAGCTCGTTGGGATTCAAAATACCTCCAACCGAAAATAAATCCTGCGCTATATCTCCGGGTTGCTTTTGAAGTATTGCAGTATCGAATCTAATTTCACCCCATGTATACTTCTCCCCTCCATAAACCCAAGCCCTAGTTATCTCACTATCATATGCGATACTATCCAGGGAAGCCGCTAAATAACCTCTTTCTTGCAAGTTTGTAACTAATTGACGCTGCAAAAAGCTTTGGCACTCTTCTGCAGTATTGAATTCCCTTGGCTGATTGAAAATGTCTTCTAAGTCTACCTTACCTTTATCAACGCGAACAACCTGCAACGTATGCATAGTTTGACAGTACGGCTTGTAAGACAGCCCTGTGAATAAAATCAACAATACGTATATGGAAAACGATCTTTGCAACACTACAAATCTACATAGCTTCCTTTAATTCATCATATATGGCTGGCATTTACATTCACATTCCCTTTTGCAGAAAAGCATGCCACTATTGCAATTTTCACTTTTCTACAACCTTGGATCATAAGGATCGTATGATTTTAGCCATTGAGCGAGAAATCGACTTACGCGTAGAACTTCATAAAACCCCCATAGAAACAATCTATTTTGGAGGCGGAACGCCCTCGATATTGGAACCTCAACAGATAGAAAATTTAATAAATAAGGTGAAGGATTCATTTAAGGTAAGCTTAGATGCTGAAATTACCTTAGAGTCAAACCCTGATGACATTACCCCGGAAAAAGCCTTAGCCTGGAAAAAAATAGGAATAAATCGATTTAGTATAGGCATACAATCATTCTTTGAGGAGGACTTAATTTGGATGAATAGGGCGCATACAAGTTTACAATCTCGAAATTCTATAGAAATAATCCAATCGGCTGGATTCACAAATTTTAGTATTGATCTCATTTACGGTACACCTGGACAGTCATTAGAGAGATGGATAAAAAATTTAGACATCGCATTTGAATATAACATTCCACACCTCTCCTGCTATGCGCTTACGGTGGAAGAGGGAACTGCACTTGATCATATGATCAAGACGAAGAAAAAAGAGAATACAAATAGTGATACTCAATCTACTCATTTCAATATCTTAGTTCAAAAGTCAAAAGATGCTGGCTTTATACACTATGAAATTTCAAATTTTGCAAAACCAAGCAATGAAAGCAGGCATAATAAATCATATTGGGCAGGAACGTCATACCATGGCTTTGGACCTGCAGCTCATTCTTATGATGGACTAAATAGAACATGGAATATATCTAATAACATTGCCTATATCGAAAGCATAGAAAAGAACACTATACCTCTTGAAATGGAGATTCTATCAGAGGAAGATAAATTGAATGAATACATCATGACATCATTACGATGTGCAACAGGAATTAGTAAGCACCATATTACTAGCCATTGGGGAGAGAACCAATTAATCAGAATTGAACGTGAAATTAATGTATACATCCAATTAGGAAGAGTGATTGCTGATGAAAATACATTTACACTAACGGATGAAGGTAAATTTTTTGCAGATGGCATTGCATCATCCTTATTTCTCGTAAAAAATTAGGCATCAAACAAGGTGCTGCTCTATGTGATGAAAAGCTTGAGCTGGGCTCAATCCTTCCCATAGTATTTTATAAATACTTAATGCTATAGGCATAGGACAACCCAACTTAATGTTAAGCTCATATATTGATCTAGAGGCTAAGTAACCTTCAGCAACCATTTGCAAAGATTTGCTTGCAGATTCAACACTATCGCCACGCCCAATCATAAGCCCAAAAGCTCTATTTCTGCTATAGGGAGAATAACAGGTTACCAGAAGGTCGCCTAAATAGACCGAGGCGCTGTAATTGATTTCTCCTATTTGATTTAGGGTACGCTTAGCATTCAACGCTTCTTCGAATTGATCTAAAAAAACCTGCATCTCACCAGCTGCATTGGCTACAAAAACACTCTGAAAATTATCTCCATATCCAATACCTTGAAGTATCCCGGTACCCAATGCATATACATTTTTCAAAATAGCCGCATACTGAACCCCAAACACGTCATTACTTATAATAGTATTGATATAAGAGGTTTTGAAATGAATAGCGACTTTTTCAGCAAGGGAAGTTTCAACTCCAGCAAATGTGAGGAATGAAAGTTTTTTAGCGGCCACCTCCTCAGCATGACATGGCCCCATAATAGCTACGTAATTTTTAGGATCTGCCGCTACAACTTGGTGCAAATACTCATTCATGAGTATGTTCTTTGAAGGGAGAATGCCTTTGACAGCTGATACAATAATTTTGTCACTTAATAATTCAATAAATGGATCAATATATGAAGCTACAAATTCAGAAGGGACAGCAAATACAATACAATCAGATGCTTGATATACATCGACTGGATTAGTAGTTAATTGCAAAGCATCAAGGTCGAATTCAATAGAACTGAGGTAAGTCGGATTGCTATGCTTTGCTTGAAGATGCTCTAAAATGTCATTCGACCGAACACACCAACTAATTTCGTTACCATTATCTGTTAGAATTTTTGCAATTGCAGTTCCCCAACTTCCGCTTCCAATAACACCTATTCTCATACAGTTAAAAATATGTAACGAATGTGAGCATTTGTTCGCATTCGAAAAGTTCTAATTTGCAATTTGAAGAATAAACTATTTTTTCACCTCAAACAACTGTTCTTTTGGAACGACCTTAACTTTCAAGCCAGTGCGTAATGTTTTGCTAACCGTTGAATAAGGCCCAGTAATAACCTCATCACCCGCTTTGATACCTTCAGTAACTTCAATATAGTTTAAATCTTGAATTGCCGTTCTCACTTTAATACGTTTAACAGTACCATCTTTTTGAAGCACAAACACAACCTCATCGAGGGCATCAACATCACGGGTAGGCTTTTCTTCATCACTCTTATCGGCAGATTTTTCTTCTTTAACCTCTTCCTTTTTAGTTTCCTTCCCTACAGCAGCTGTATCAGATTGATCACGAGTAGTAACTGCATTTATTGGAACGGCTAGAACATTAGCATGGGTATTTGTTTGAATATCTGCATTAGCACTCATACCTGGTCTAAATGGAAAATTTTTAGCTCGTGTCGTATCCAGCAAATCAGCATATGATTCTGGCATCAATCGAATTCTAACCTCATAGTTTGTTGCATCAGTTGAAGTGGTAACAGTTGCCCCACCAACACCTCTATTTGTACTAGAGATCTGAGTAACCACTCCTTTGAACTTTCTCTTGGTATATGCATCAACTTCTACTAATGCTGTATCACCAATGCTCACTTTAGGAATGTCGTTCTCGCCAACATCAACGCGAACTTCAATCACACGCATGTCTGCAATTCGCATCATTTCAGTTCCAGCCATCATGCTATTCCCTACCACACGCTCTCCCTTCTTAACGTTAAGCATAGAAACAACTCCACTCATTGGCGCTAACAGACTAGTACGACCTAGATCCTTATTGGCACGACTTAAACTTGCTCTAGCACTTTCAACGGAAGCTTTTCCACTTTTAATAATTTGACTTGCAGCGTTATAATCCGCTGAAGATGTTTGAAAACCACTTTCAGCTTGTTCAAATTCTAACTTGGAAATTACTTTTTCCTGAAAAAGTTGCTTTTGACGCTTGTATTGACGTTCTGCTTGATCCATTCTTGATTTTGCTGCAGCAAGCCCCGCTGTTGCATTTTCTACTTGAGCCAACTGTTGATTTACCCCAGCAGCAGCTTGATCTCGTTGCGTTGCATAAATATCTGCATAAATAGTTGCAAGCAGTTGACCTTTGGTAACACTATCACCTTCTAAGACATTCAACTGAACAATCTCACCAGAGATATCCGGACTGATTTTCAACTCAATTTCAGGATATACTTTTCCACTTGCTGTAACAACTTCTGTAATATTTCTACTGATCACCTTCTCAGTAGAAACTTTTGTTCCCTCTTCCTTGCCAATTACACCATATTTTTTCAGAACGAGTAATACGATTACAATAGTTGCTATGCCTGAGAGGATCCATATCCATTTCTTATTCATTGTGACTTTTTTTCTGTTATAAGTAGCTTAAAAAATTATTACAGTTTAACACCTTGGCCTTTAAAAAATTCCAACACTTTCATTCTGAACACATATTCATATTGTGCTACAACCTTATCGATTTTTGCACGTGTTAAATTATTTTGATTCGTAAGCCATTCGATTGTTTGCATTACACCCAAATCATATCGCTTTGAAGCTAGCTCAAATGATCTAGAAGCAGTAGTAACCGCTATATCCCTAGCGAGAAAAGTCTGAAAAGCACCTAATGCGCTGTAATAGGCTGTATATACATCCTGTTTCAATTGCAATTTATCACGCTCAATGGCCAAGTTGCTTCTTTTTACATCAAGAACAGCACGTTGAACATTCGCGCGTGATTGACCTCCATTGAATATGGGAATATTTAGGGAGAGTCCGATTCCTTGCCCAAATTGATCCCTCAATTGTCTACTATAGCCTTCCCAATATTGACTGAATGTTCGAGTTTGATAATTTAAATCATAGGACGGAGCATATACCGGGATTTGTGATGGGCCATCTTTAATGTATGCACCGGTTAGCTGTTCACCGGAAAATGAGAACCCCGAACTTTTTTTCAAGAACTGGTTAAAGCTAGTTCCTAATTGTCCAAATGCAGAAAGCGTGGGCTTCATTTGTGCTTTTATCGCAAGCAGATTTTTCTCCGATGCCGTCAACCTCAAGTCGTTTAAGTGAATTTGTGGTTGGGTAATTAGCGCTGATTGAAAAACCGCATCAGGAGCAATATTAAATATATTTTCAACTGGTATACCATCAACAGGAGGAATGACTAAGTCAAATGGTTGATCCGCAGGAAGCGTTAATAGAGACTTCAATGACAACTTGTCGAGCGAAGCCTGGGAAACAGCTTGAACATATGTGGCGCTATCTCGAGCAACAGTAGCTTCCAATTCAGCAGCATTCAGTTCAGGGAGACTTCCAGCATCAACAAGTATTCTGGTGTTCTCGAACTGAGCCTTAGTTTGTTGTAATACAATTCGACTAATTTCCACCTGCTCAAAACTAAGCAATGACCTTAAATACAATTGTGCAATATTCAAGCCGATATCATTGGCGGCCTTTTCTACAGCAACCTTATCTGCTTCCCAATTATACTGATTCGCTGCAACGCTATTCTTACGGCTATTGAAATTAAACAAGAGTAAATTTGATTGCAAGGACATTTGCTCAAACATCGAAGATCGACTGGTGTAGATGTTTGTTGTTCTATCAAGGGTTCTACCAAATGAAAACCCGTGTGAAAAACCATAACTCACTGTAGGAAGGCCCTGAAGCTGTGATTGCTCGTAATTTATTTTTGATTGCTCAGCTTGAAGAACAGCTTGTCTTACATTAATGTTGTTTTTCATCCCATATTCCACACAACGCTGCAAACCCCAACGTTGATCTTGTGCTGAAATGATATTAGAGGTTAACAGTAGGAAAAAAGAGGCTAAAACCGACAACTTCATACAAAATGGGTTGAAACTTTTTTGATTCAGGAAAGTCCTGAAATGCTATGCAAAGATTCAACCAAAAAAGGGATTCTCAAAATCATTCGTCAGTTCAAGCGACCACTTAACATATCAGTACTTAGCAAAAGCCTGTTTTAAATCATTTAATAGAAATTCGGGCTCTTCAAGTCCGATATACAATCTAATCAACCGGTGGGTCGGATTAGAGGGGTCAAAATCTGCTGGATTTAGGCCAGCACATTTGGGAATAATCAACGATTCATGTCCACCCCAACTAACGGCCATCCTAAAAGCGTTTAAACTATTGCAAAAAAGTTCAACCTCTTCAATACGTTGGGCGTTCATATAAAAAGAAATTAGCCCACACGCTCCAGTCATTTGTCTTTTGGCTAACTCAAATTGAGGATAAGTTGGGTCAAGGGGGAAGATAAAGGATTCAATTCTTGGTTCAGTCTTTATATATTCCAATACTTTTTGTGTGGATGCAGAAATTCTATCCAACCGAGAAGGTAATGTGCGAAGGCCACGAAGCAAAAGCCATGCATTGAAAGGTTGAATTCCTGAGCCGACACAAAGGTATTCACTTAAGAAAATTTTCCTCATCATACCGGCAGAACCACACAATACACCACCAAGGGTATCGCTATGCCCACCGATGTATTTAGTTGCTGTTTGCATTACAATATCAATACCCATATCAATAGGTCTTTGATATAGTGAAGTACAATAGGTATTATCAACCATCGTTATGATACCCTTTTCTTTAGCAACTATTGCTATAGCAGATAAATCTTGAATATCGAGCCACCAAGAATTAGGTGACTCTAAATAGATTAAGCTCGTATTTGGTTGGATATGTGAGATAAAGTCATCAGTATTTGTTCCATCTGCATAGGTAACCGTTATGCCAAAGCGGGGTAGCAATTTATCAAAGAGATGTGATGTCCAGCTATAAGGATGATGCACTGATAAAATATGATCTCCATACTTTATATTAGCCAATACTCCTGCAAAAATAGCAGCTGAACCAGTATTAAACACCAATGCATCTTCAGCACCATCAAGTGCTGCTAATTTTTTTCTTAAAATATCAACCGTTGGATTTAATCCTCTACTATACAGGTAGCCTCCCATCTCATCGGCAAATGCTTTACGCAAATTGTCAACAGTGGAGAAAGAAAAATTACTCGTTTGCACAATAGGTGGTGCAATTGCATTAAAATAAGAAGCATTGTCTTCTCCTAAATGATTGATGATGTATGAGGTGTCCATAAATGTTAAACATCAGAAGTCGTTCGCGATCTCCTCGTTACAAAAAAGAGTACTAAAAAAGCAGCCAGAACTGCTGTTCCAATTAATGCGGTCTGTGGTTTATCGATGGTAATACTAATGGCAACAAAAATATATGCGCTTATAAAAACAATTGGCATTAGAGGAAAGAATCGCATTGTATAAATCTGCGTTTTGTCTAAGTGCTTTGTTTTTTTTCTTAAAATGAATATTGTTGCAGCCGAAAAAGCCATGCCAATACAATCTAAAAAAATAGTGAAACTCAAAATTTTATCAAATGTATCTGCAAAAAAAAGAATCACTACACTTAGCAATGCATAAACAGTTAAACTAACCGTAAGTACATCCCGCTTTACATCCTTTCTACTAAATGCCTTTGGAAGAATACCATCTTCACTCATGGCAAACATAACACGAGGGTTACT
>CAMCBE010000045.1 GCA_945872805.1 Chitinophaga pinensis
AGGATAACTTCTAATAGTTTAGCCAAGGCATATAATGAAATACCGGAGGAGAAGATGGTCATAGCGGCAAAGGTGATCGCATTTAACCCTCTCGTTTTTTCATCAAACCTCATCGAGAGGTATTCGGGAACACTTCTTGCCTTACTGCCATAGTAAAAGGGCATCATAAAAACACCTAAAAAGATCATTGCGAAAATTGCCCCAACCCAATAAAAATGAACAGTCATAATGCCATATTTTGCTCCAGAAGCGACCATGCCTAGTACCTCTTGAGCACCAAGATTTGCAGATATGAAGGCAAGGCTAGTAATCCAAAGTGGGATGCTTCGATTACTATTCAGGAAGTCATTACTAGACTTAATCCTTTTTTTAATGATGAACCCTACAGCAATTACAAAAATGAAATAAATGATAATGATTAGATAATCGGCTAAATGAAGTGTCATGGCAGTCGTTAGTGTGAGTTAATTGGATTTAAAATACACATTATTTCACTAAAACAGGTAAAATTTCAACGAAAACGGTTTATATGCGTACAATTTCCAAAATAGTTTTTAACTTGTACTGTCAATTATACAAAGGCATTTAAAAACAACATATTATGCAACCGAATAATCTTAGTTCAAAGGAAATAAATCCTTTAGGAAGTTTGGATGAATGGGAAGAGGATTTGCTTGAGCGCTACCCTGATCCTGAAAAAATTGCAACTGCAAAATCTACTGAATCTTACAGAAATTATGAGGAGCCTGCTCGTGATACAGTAAAAGAATTTTATAGACTGAACCACACCTATCAGACATATGAATTTGTCATGCAAAAGCGTGAGCAATATCTTTCTTTTGACAAAAAAGAAATGGCGATATGGGATGCGTTCGAATTTCTAAATGAATTGGTTGATGATTCAGATCCAGACACTGACTTGGACCAATTTCAGCATTTACTTCAGACCTCAGAAGCAATAAGACGTGATGGACATCCTGATTGGATGGTACTTGTTGGTTTAATGCATGATATGGGAAAAGTACTTTGTCTCTTTGGTGAACCACAATGGGCAGTAGTAGGTGATACGTTCCCTGTTGGCTGCGCATACTCTGATAAAATTATTTATTCAGAATTCTTTAAAGCCAATCCTGATTTTACTAATCCTGCTTACAATTCACAATTTGGTATTTACGAGCCGAATTGTGGTCTTCGTAATGTTCATATGAGTTGGGGCCACGATGAATATATCTATCAAATGATGAAAGATAATCTTCCAGAACCTGCATTGTATATGTTGAGGTATCATTCCTTCTATGCTTGGCATCGTGAAGGAGCATATGAACATCTTTTGGATGACCATGATAAGGAAATGTTGAAATGGGTTATGCTATTTAATCCATATGACCTATACTCAAAATGTCCAGTACAACCTGATTGGAAAGAACTAAAATCATACTATACCGAATTGATTGAAAAATACCTTCCAAAAACATTGAAGTTTTAATAAATTTCTAGCTTATGGAAATCCCAGCCTTATCCAAGTGCTGGGATTTTTTTTAGCCCCTAATCAATTAGATTTTTCGTTTGCAAACACCGTGGTTAACTGCTGCCCTCTAAATACAACGAGTTCAACAGTTCCTTTCCATTTCGAGCCATTGTATAGCGTGAATACATCTTTACTATCATGAACATCTTCCCCATCCACCTTTAGAATAACATCCCCTTTTTTAAGTCCAAATTTCTCTGCAATACTCCCCAACTCAATTTGAGTGATATAAACTCCCTCCTCGTCTTTCATACCTGTTGCGGAGCGTTCGTTTAATCCTGAAATCTTTTTCAAGCTTGCCCCGAACCAAACCGTTATGAGATTAGGTTCGTTTATCATTTCTGTAAAAAGCTGCTTGGTAAACATAGGCTGCTTAGCCAAGCGCTTTAATTTGGTTTTAGTCACCCCAAATTCATTCATGCTAAAATTTATGAATCCAAGTTCCAATGCACTAGAGGTATTTCTAACTTGATAGTTCCCTGTATGAGGGTCAATGAATTCAGGATTCCCAAAAACAGAATGTACGTCTGTGCTATTTTTCTGTGCAAAGAACAATGATGCACTATCGGGGAAAAAATTAAAATCAACATTATCTCCCCAACCATTTAGCATAATTGGTTTGTACTTATCCAATACAATGTTATGTGTAAAAACATCATGACTCCTTCTAAACCAAACATGTGGATGGAATGAGTTATTAATCATAATATTATTCTCTACTTTCCTGTTGAATCCTTCTCGTAATTTGAGTCCACCTTGTAAGCAAACATTATTGGAAATAATATAATTACTAGAGCCATCATCCAAGTCAATATCCCAACCATGATCACACCGAAAGCGATTATTGAAAAGCATAGTCGGCTTGATGGCATCGGCAAAAATCAATAGGCTATCCTGTTCGGCAATCTCTTGCATTCGCTCATAATTTGGATGCCAGTAGCGATCTCTTCCCCAAGAATTAAATGCACCATGATCACCCGTCTCCAATACTGTATTGAACACATCATTAAATTGAATGGTATGTCCACCCCAACACCCATCTCCGATATTAATACCTGCACGTGGAACGTCGTAAATAGTATTGTGACTAATAATAATTTCAGAAGACATGCTTATTTCCACTCCAGCCACCTGCTTTTCTATCTTTCCAATATCATAAATAAGGTTTTCAGTAGCATCACAATGGGAAGGATAATTATTAGATTTTGGGCCCGGAGTTTTGTCTAGTGCTTCGAATGGAATAAAATTTTCATAACGAAAGGATGGAGATCGAACAGCAGCTGTATCGCCAACAAAGGCAATGCCATTTCCTCCAATATGGCTAATGATATTTTCTCGAATAGAGACATTTCGATTGAACTTGCTTACAAAAACCGCATTACCTCCTAAGTCTGTAAACTGACAATTATCAACAGTGATATTCTTTGCTCCTTGAATTAGAACTGCCCCACCTCGATAGACGGTCCAATCGCTTCTCAACAGCGGCTCTTTCGTTAACATGAACGTCCTATTGGTGTGCACAAACGTTATACCAGAAACATTTATATTTTCGACAGGATTTTTTTCAGTTCCTACGATATGAAGAATATCATTTTGAATGGATCGTTCAAAAAACGCTTTCTTTAAGTCTAGCCCATCAGGAGGATACAGATATAATTTACCAAGGCATGAATCATAATACCATTCCCCAGGCGTATCAAGTTCTTCGAAAACATTTTCAACATACCGATATTCCTTATGCATTGGAGCTGGCCGATTATTTTGCCAGCCTCCTTCTAATAATAGACTGTCCTGCAGTAGTTTTCCTATCACCTTAAAATGAAATCCACCCCATTCTCCATTATGCAATGCATGAACATAAGCTCCTTTAGGGGAAGCCCATGTTCCAACTTTCTGAGGGCTTAATGCATCTGGAGCAGTTCCATTCATTGGAAGAACATCTTCATTAAAGTTCGGATAACGAGCCATATGTAGGATCTTCCCATTACAAATCAATTGATCTATCATCAACCCTTTCTCAATTGAAGCTTCAACTAATCCTTTTCGCCTTACTACAGGCTTCCACGTTGTATGAAGTGGCGATGCTCCGCTTAGAACTACTGATTCATTTTTATAAGCAGAAATAGTTAGACTATGTTTGTTTACTATAGCAGGAGTAATAGAAATTACGTTCTTCGAATAATAGGTTCCGGCTCTGAATAAAATCTGGACGTTCGTTGAGTTAGCATTTTCTACTTTCCCCAATGCAGCATGAATTGATTTCAATGGTTTTTCGATGCTACCCGAATTAGAATCATTCCCAGCAGTTGAAACATAAATGATTGTCTGCCCTTCACAAATGGAGAAGAAAAATAAATACAATAATGAAAGATAAAATTTCATACTCTGTTAAACTTTACTTTAGAATAGCCCCGAAAATATTTGAAATAAGAAATAACACCAAAGTTGAAAACTAATCAAGAAACAATCTCCTCAGCAAGTCCGAATGATAATGTCATACCAGCTCCTCCAAGTCCATTCACAATTGTGACCCCATCCTCAGGCTTTACGACCAATTCCGTTTCTCCACTTTTCATTTTTGAATAAACTCCGTTCCAGGTTTCAATAACTTTTTCATTCTTGAACGCTGCAAAATTCTTGAGGTAATTTAAAATCAGCTCATTTATCAAGGCACTATCCCATGGATCAGGGGTTAATCCATATTCATGTGAATCACCAATAGTTAATTCACCACACTGATTTTGAGAAACCATAACATGGATCCCCCATTTTAAATATTCAGGATAATCAATATGAAGCCTAGCTTTGAGTAGCGCATTCGTTGGAGCTACTGAAAAACTGCTATAATTGATGAGTGATAATCCAGCGCACAACATAGGCCCTATTCTAGCATTTTTATTTTGTGCTGCCATCCTCATCATCTGAAGCTTACACTTGGTAATGTTATGTCTAGCAAACACGTCAGGGAATAATGTTTCAAAATCTGAGCCAGAGCATACAAGAATTTCGTCGGCCATAAATCTCCTTGCGCCAGCAAAAACAGTATTTGCGTTAATTGATGTTACGGCAGCATCCCAAACAAAATTCACACCATATCGTTCTGCCAGAAAACCAGGAATCTTGGAAATTGCTTCTCTAGGATCCACGATAATTTCATCTTTGCTAAAAAGACTACCATGCAAATTTCGTGGTACAATGGGGTATGACAATGAACAGGTCTGCTGACTATTCAAAAGTTGATATCCTCTATGTTTGTATATATCAGATAACTCAGAAAGCACTTGCCATTCATCGGCTGCATAGGCCAGTTGTAATGAGCCTACTTCGTCGTACCAAATTTTCGCATCATCACATAATGACTTCCATATTCTGAGTGAATTCATTGCCCGTTCAAATAATATTCCATCTGGCTGCGCAATAGGAAGCACCATACCAAAATTTCGGACAGATGCTCCAACAGATTTAGAAGACCTTTCAATAACTGTTATCGTATAACCCCGAATCGCTAAGGCACGTGCAACAGCCAACCCAACTATACCAGCACCAATTACTATGGCTGATTTTTTCATCATAAAGCAGACTTTAGCAACTTGTATTTATGATTGAAATAAAAGAAAGAAAGTATTGTAGTAGATATCCCAATGATGGAAACGATTACTACACCATGAGAGTATACATCTGACCATTTAACCTGTACATCAAAGAATTCTTTGCCAAGCATTACCAATACACTTCCTAGGTATCCAAATGAATCAGCAATATAAAGAAGGAACCCTACGTTACCCTTAACCTTAAATGTTGCAATCAATCTTTCAAAATAAATACATTGGAAAGGAATATAGCCCATATAAAGACCTAAGCTAACCAGCTGCATCCAAAGTCCACCTTCAATTTGATGTTGAACATACATCCATGATGATATCCCGGCTAAAAGAAATCCCATTATAATAATAACATGTATAAATCGAAAAGCCCTAATGTTTTTTCTAATTAACACAAGTAAGCCAATCATAATTAAGATGACTACGGAAGTTCTAGTTTCTGTTTTAGTAAAGATTGAATAGTCTTTACCATACCCAAGTTCAATCCATATGTTTGACATGTAATTATCTCTAATATCGCGCATGATACTGAGTAAAGTATAGGTGAATGTTGCCGCGAAAATCCCTACAGTAAACAATTTCAGAAATTTTTTCCGATCGTCCTTTGACATGGGTAGCCGTTCAGCCCTTTCCTCAATATCAGCCTCTGTTGGTTTTGGTATTCGCTCAAGTAGGAAAATGAATAAAGCCAGTGGTAATGCGAAGATAAGACCGGCCACAAATGGCATCCACTTTTCTGTAATATGCATATCAATCAACAGCCATTTTGCCACGGACCTAGTGAAGCCCCCTGCAAAAATGAAACTAATAGCTAAAACAGAACCAATAAAATCAGTTGTTCTTCGACCTTCAACATAACTAAAAACAATGCCCCATAGAAAGCCCAACGGAAACCCGTTTATAAATAGGAATATCATGCCATAAGGAGCAGGGACTAATGCGAATAAAAACAATGCCCCCCATGATATACTCATGAGAATTAATGCTGTTTTCCACCTTCCAAATCGCTTCAACTCAGAGATAAACTTAATACCGTAAAATTTACTAAACATATAACCAATCACTTGGCTGATAATTAGTAAGGTTTGATAGGATATATTCCAATATTTAACCCCATCAAACGTAGCCACTGTAAATGGTTTTCTATATGCATAAACGGATGCATAAGCAAGAAATGCAATAGCAGCTGTGTATAGAGGAAATAAGATGTCTTTTGAGAAGAATTTCTTTGGAGCAGTTAATAATTCAGACATAATAAAATTTACTTTTCAATTTGGAATTTTTGTCAAATTCCTTCTTAATAAATATGGAGAGTCAATACTCGGTAAGAACCTTAATGTTAAGATGAACTACCCTTGCCTCAATAGGTGATTCAAAGCACGTTGTTTATACGTATCAAGAGAAGGCAACGGCATATTTGTTTCCTTAGCTCTATCATCCCATTCCCTCAGTTTAATATAAATTTCATGAAACTCATCGGCCTCAAATGCTTTTGCTTCTTTTTCACTCATTACTCCTCCTTGCATTTCTAATGTCTTTTTGCTTGCGTCAGAGAGTTTATGGAAATAATCAGGGTATTTAAACGTCAGAAATCGTTTTGCTTGCACATGGCTTTCTACTAGACTTGAAATTTTTGAGGAAAACCCTTTTATCTCCAAAAATTCTCGCCCAAGTTTCTCATGGTCAACGACTCCATAACCATCCATTTGCTCAACATGCATTACTTGCTCACATAAGTGACCAATATCATGAAAAAAAGCGCCGAGAATGACGTCGTCATCATACCCTTCTGCTTCAGCCAATTGAGCGGCTTGGCACATATGTTCTATTTGAGAAACCGGCTCTCCTATATAATCTTCTGCCCCAAATTTTTCATAAAGAGCAAACACTTCATCTACAGCAATTTGAGCAGCATCAAGGGTCATAAAGATATTTTATGAGTAATCATACGATAAATCTTAAAATCACCATAAATCAATCTACTTGAAATAAAATTACAGTTGAGATCAATCTATTTCGAAGCAGCAATTTATGGATAATCCGCTAGAACGAGGAAATCTATGAAATATAGTATACCCCTTTTGGGGAGGAATTGTGACCAAATCAACTAAGAGTGGGTATAACTAATTATTTCTATGAGTAATGAAATTTGGCACAAAAGAGATGGAATAAGAATCTTACTTTTGAACTATTCTAAATAGTTAATTGAGTAAAAAAAAGGTAGTTCCAATGGCACCAATTTCCACCACCCCATTTAGCATTAATAATAGAACGTATACTCCATCTGCAAAGCCGATTGTGGTTATATGTATTGATGGCTCAGCAGATGAATACCTAGACACCACCTTAGCATTTAGAAGGATGCCAAATCTTGAAAAGATCGCTAAGTCTGGATATAGAGGAATGGTTAGGGGGGCATTGCCATCCTTTACAAATGTCAATAATTCTTCCATTGTCACGGGAGTTACGCCTGCTGTACATGGTATATGTGGGAATTTCTTTTATGAAGAGGCAAAAGACCGTGAAGTGATGATGAACTCCTCAGAATACCTCAGGGCAGAAACAATACTTGCCGCTGCCGCCAATGCAGGAAGGAAAGTGGCAGTCGTCACAGCAAAGGAGAAACTTAGAGACATCCTTTCTTTTAAACTAAACGGAATCGCTTTCTCAGCAGAAAAGGCCAATCAAGCCAAAATAGAAACTCATGGTATTGACAACCTAGAGGAAATTGTAGGTCATCCCACACCACCTATATATAGTCCGGATGCGAGTCTATTCGTGCTCCAGGCAGGAGTAGCCTTGATAGAAAAAGGCATTGCCGACTTCCTCTATCTTTCACTTACCGATTACATGCAGCATACCTATGACCCCTATGCTGAGGAGTCCCTTGCTTTTTATGAGGCTATGGATGCAGAAATTGGAAAGCTAATCGCTCTTGGCGCAATAGTTGGAGCAACTGCTGACCATGGAATGAATGCAAAAATTCATGAAGATGGCACACCTAATGTATTGTTCGTAGAAGATCTCTTAGAAGAAAAATTCGGAAACCATTTTCGTGTAATTTGTCCAATAACTGATCCATATGTAAAACACCATGGTGCATTAGGATCATACATTGTAATACATGTGGCCGATAAATCTATCATTTCTGATGTAAAAAATTACTTAACCGGACTAGATGGCATCACTGAAGTGTACGATAAATTAACTGCAGTTAAAATTCTTGAACAACCTGAAGACCGCATTGGTGATTTAGTAGTATTATCTGGGCGAAATGTAGTGGTAGGAAGACGCCCGCAGTATCATGATTTGTCAGCATTAGACGGAACACTTCGCTCCCATGGTGGACGCTATGAAGAGATGGTTCCTATGATTATTTCCCATCCACTTAACGCAGTGTATTTAAGAAAGGCTGCAGGCGACCCACGAAACTTTGACATTTTTGATTTCACCATCAATGGAACCAACGCATAACTCAATCAGTTGGTTTGACTTGAGTTCGTAACATTGAAATAATACTTATTAATAATAGCCATCGTTTGATTTAAAAAATACATTATGTCCGAATCCACCAATCTCTCTTGTTACATAGCTGGAAAAAAAATTGAATCAAGTAATTCTCTTGACGTTAGAAGCCCTTATGATAATCGGATTGTTGGAACAGTAGCACTAGCTAATGCAGCCCATACTGAAGAGGCCATTGCAGCTGGACTTGCAGGTGGCAAGAAACTAACTAGATATGATCGTTATCTCATTTTAGATAAAACCCGGCAACTACTTGTTGAGAGAAAAGAAGAGTTTGCAAGAGTTATCAGCGCAGAATCGGGCTTAGCCATTCGCGAAGCCATTTATGAAACAGGAAGAGCACATGATGTGTTGATGTTTGCAGCAATTGAATGCTTGAAAGACGATGGTCAGATTTTTTCGTGTGATATTTCTCCAAGCGGAAAAGCTAGAAAAATATTCACCACACGTGAGCCACTTGGCCTAGCTGTGGCTATTACGCCATTCAATCACCCATTGAATCAAGTAGTTCATAAAATCGCCCCAGCTATCGCAGCCGGCACTCCTGTTATTTTAAAGCCGTCTGAAAAGACTCCATTAACTGCCATAAAAATTGTTGAACTTTTATACGAAGCTGGCTTACCCGGTTATATGTTGAGCGTTTTGCTCGGACCAACTAATGAAGTAGCAGAACCGTTGGTTAAGCACCCCGCAATAGAACTTGTTTCCTTTACAGGAAGTGTTGCAGTTGGAAAGAGAATAGCCACTACAGCGGGATATAAAAAAGTAATATTAGAGCTTGGTGGTAATGATCCAATTATCATCATGGAAGACGCAGATATTGACACTGCAGTTTTATTAGCTGCTGAAGGATCATTTAGAAACAGTGGTCAACGCTGTACTGCGGTAAAAAGAATTTTAGTCCACGAAAAAATCAATGACCTTTTTCTTAAAAGATTCCTAGAAAAAGTAAAAGAATATACCTGTGGAGATCCATCAGACCCTGCTACCAAAGTGGGTACGGTAATCGATGAAGCATCTGCTATCTACCTAGAAAGTGTTGTAAAAAAGGCTGTTGAGCAAGGAGCCCGCGTGTTATATGGAGGGAAAAGAACAGGCGCATTAATGGAGCCTACTGTTATTGTAGATGTTCCAAGAAACGCAGATATGGTTGTTCATGAATCGTTCGGCCCATTAGCCCCAATCATGACATTTAAAGATATTGATGA
>CAMCBE010000046.1 GCA_945872805.1 Chitinophaga pinensis
ACAAGCTGATGTCGATAGAATGGGTATGGCAATTGGAAAGCTTGTTGAAGAGGATCCTACATTACGCGTAAGGACTGATGAGGAAACTGGGCAAACGATCTTAAGTGGAATGGGTGAACTTCACCTTGAGATCATTGTGGATAGGATGCGTAGGGAATTTAAAGTGGAAGTGAATCAAGGTGCGCCACAGGTTGCATACAAGGAGGCCTTCCAAGCTACCATTCAGCATCGCGAAACGTTGAAAAAGCAAACAGGTGGACGTGGTAAATTTGCTGATATCGTATTTGATTTTGGACCTGCTGATGACGAGTGGTTGAAAGAAAATTCGGGCAAACACATGCAGTTCGTCAATGATATTTTTGGGGGATCAATTCCACGTGAATTCATTCCAGCCATTCAAAAAGGATTCGAGCAGTCCATGTCTAATGGAGTTTTAGCGAATTATCCAGTTCAAAGCATGAAGGTGAGGGTATTTGATGGTAGTTTCCACCAGGTTGACTCTGACGCTATGTCATTTGAACTGTGTGCAAAAGGCGGGTTCCGTGAAGCTGCACGTAAGGCAAAGCCAGTATTGTTGGAGCCTATTATGAAAGTGGAAGTAATTACTCCTGAACAGTATATGGGAGATGTTACCGGGGATTTGAACAGAAGAAGAGGTATGCTTGAGGGTATGGACAGCAGAGCAGGTGCTCAGGTTATCAAAGCAAAAGTACCATTGAGTGAGATGTTTGGTTATGTAACCCAGCTTCGTTCCCTTTCTTCAGGTAGAGCTTCATCAACCATGGAGTTTTCGCACTACAATCCTGCGCCAAATGGCATTGCTGAGGAAGTAATTGCTAGGGTTAAGGGTAAGGCAAAAGACTAAAATAACGGTAAGAATACAAGGCCCCGGGTTACCGGGGCCTTTTTTATTTAATTTTTCTTCTTTTTCCAGGTAAAAATCACTCAAATTCTTTTGCAAGTAGAAAACTAATTCATACTTTTGCATCCCCGTTTAAAAATGGGATAAATACTATGTCGCAACGAATCAGAATAAAACTTCAGTCTTACGACCACAATTTGGTTGATAAATCAGCTGAAAAAATCGTGAAAACGGTACGTAGCACAGGGGCTGTAATCACCGGTCCAATTCCTTTGCCAACGCAAAAGAGAATTTTTACGGTGTTGAAATCTCCACACGTAAACAAGAAAGCGCGTGAGCAGTTCCAATTGTGTACGCACAAGAGGTTGCTAGACATATATACTTCATCTTCTCGTACTGTAGACGCGCTGAGTAAGCTTGATCTACCAAGTGGTGTTGATGTTGAAATCAAAGCCTGATAGGGTGGGGGTTAGCAGAGGCTAACGTTCTAGATTTTTTCATTTCATCTCCTAATCGATTGCCGTTGGCATGAAAAAAAGGAGCGCTGAAAATTAATTTTTTCTCTCATATGAGAGCTGAAATATAAACAAGCCCTTCGAGGTTTGTTTACCATCGGTACTTCTGAATGTAGCTTGGGTTACATAAAAAGGAAAAGGTCGCTGGCAAACTGGGATTGAAGCGAGGTCATTCCTCACTGTCCATTTAACCGAGAGGGAACAAAAACAGAACAATGAAAGGTATTATCGGAAAGAAAATCGGGATGACCAGCGTCTTCGGACCAGACGGAAAGCAGACTTCCTGCACCGTAATCGAAGCAGGTCCTTGTGTTGTAACACAAGTAAAGTCTTCAGACAACGACGGCTACACTGCATTGCAGTTAGCGTTCGGTGAGAAAGCAGAAAGAAAGGCTTCAGAATCAGAAAAAGGCCATTTTGCCAAAGCAGCAGCTTCTCCAAAAAATCATTTAAAAGAATTCAGGAATTATTCACTTGATAAAAACTTAGGTGAAACCATCACATGTGAGATTTTCGCTGAAGGCGAAAGTGTTGATGTGGTTGGAACAACCAAGGGTAAAGGTTTCCAGGGCGTTGTGAAGCGTCATGGATTTGCTGGTGTTGGTCAGCAGTCTCACGGTCAGCATGATCGTCAACGTGCCCCAGGTTCTATCGGTAACTCATCAGATGCTTCAAGGGTTTTCAAAGGAATGCGTATGGCTGGCCGTATGGGTGGTGATCGCGTGAAAGTGAAAGGTCTTAAAGTGATTAAAATTTTCCCTGATAAGAACTATATTCTTGTTACTGGATCAGTTCCAGGTCATAATGGTTCCATTGTTTTCATTCAGAACTAAATTAACGAATTGACCATGCAATTAGACGTATTATCAATAAAAGGAAGCAAAACGGGCAGAACAATTGAACTGCCAGATGATATTTTTTCGACTGAGCCAAATAACCACGTTGTTTACTTAGCCGTAAAGCAGTTTTTAGCTGCTCAGCGTCATGGTAAACATAAGGTGAAAACCCGTGCTGAAGTGCAAGGTGCGAGCAGAAAGCTGCACAAGCAAAAAGGTACTGGCGGAGCTAGAAAGGGTAATATTCGTAACCCACTTTATAAAGGTGGTGGTACAATTTTTGGTCCAAAGCCGCATGCTTACGACTTCAAGTTGAACCGTAAAGTAAAAGACCTAGCAAAGATTAGTGCATTGAGCCATAAAGGCAAAGAGAATGCAGTAGTGGTAATTGAAGATCTAGTTTTTGATGCACCTAAAACAAGTGTATTCGCTTCTATGCTAGACGCGTTGAGCTTAAGCGATAAGAAGTCGCTTTTTGTTACCGCTGATTTCAATGAAAATGTGTTCATGAGTGCAAGAAATATATCATCTGTGTTGACTTCGATTTTATCGGATGTTAATACATATGATTTGATCAATTCTGATGTACTTGTGTTGACAGAATCAGCTGCGAAGTTGTTTACAGAAGAGGAAGAAGGAGTTGAAGCCTAGTTGTTCTAGGTACGGAGTAAAAAATTAATAATTATTAAATAACAGATATGAAACTTGCTGACGTTTTGATTAAACCAATTTTATCTGAAAAAGCTAATCAGCTTTCAGAAAAAGCTGGTGTTTATTGCTTCAAAGTTGCTCGTGCAGCCAACAAGTTGGAAGTGAAAAAAGCGGTAGAGGATTTCTATGGTGTGAGTGTAGATGATGTTCGTACTGCTGTATCACCTGCAAAAAGCAAAAGTCGCATGACAAAAGCAGGGGTTATTAGTGGAAGAAAGCCCGGTTATAAAAAGGCGTATGTAACAGTGGGTAAAGGTGAATCAATCGATCTATACTCAAACATTTAACCTTAAATTGAAAAGAGCCCTTAGGCGAAAAAAATAAAACAATGGCACTAAAAAAGTACAAACCGATTACAGCGGGAACCAGGTGGAGAATAGGAAACGCCTATGCAGAGATTACAACCTCAACTCCTGAAAAATCCCTTGTTGAGAAGGTTAAGTCTACTGGTGGAAGAAACTTCCAAGGACGTCGCGCTATGCGTTATATTGGTGGCGGCCATAAAAAAATGTACCGTATTATCGATTTCAAACGCAACAAGCATGACATCCCTGCAAAAGTTGCTTCAATTGAATACGATCCAAACAGAACCGCTTTTATCGCATTATTGCACTATGCAGACGGTGAAAAACGTTATATCCTTGCTCCACAAGGTCTAACTGTTGGAATGACAGTTGAAAGTGGTGTTACGGTAGCTCCTGAGATTGGAAACGCTCTCTTGTTGAAAAACATGCCACTAGGAACTAATGTGCACAATATAGAATTGCAACCTGGACAGGGTGGTAAATTTGCACGAAGCGCTGGAGCTTCTGCACAGTTGACCAATAAAGAAGAAAAATACGCTGTTCTTAAAATGCCTTCTGGTGAATTGAGAAAGGTTTTAGTTAATTGCGCAGCAACAGTTGGCGTATTGGCTAATTCAGATCACAACTTGCAAAGCATGGGTAAGGCAGGTAGAAATCGTTGGAGAGGTATTCGTCCACGTACACGTGGTGTTGCGATGAATCCAGTAGATCACCCGATGGGTGGTGGTGAAGGAAGGGCTTCAGGGGGACATCCAAGAAGCCGTACGGGTAAGTATGCAAAGGGTGAAAAAACAAGAACCCTTGGTAAGGGCAGCGATAAGCTGATCATCCAACGTAAGAATGGTTCAAAATTGGCAAAATAAGTAAGAAAAAGAACACATAACAAGAAACAAACATTATGGCTCGTTCAATAAAAAAAGGTCCGTACGTAGCGGTCAAGTTAGAGAAGAAAGTAGAATCAATGAATGACGGAAAAGCTAAAAAGGCTGTTGTGAAAACATGGAGCCGTCGTAGCACCATTACTCCAGATTTTGTTGGGCATACTTTTGCAGTGCATAACGGGAATAAATTTATCCCAGTTTATGTAACAGAATTTATGGTAGGGCATAAACTTGGTGAATTTTCACCAACTAGAAACTTTAGAGGACATTCAAGTAAAAAAGTATAAAACTTGTTTCAACGGGATTAACATCAGTGAAACAATAAAATAATATTATGGAAGCAGTAGCAAAATTGAAAAATTATCCAACCTCACCTCGAAAGATGCGTTTGCTTGCAGACCTTGTACGTGGTTTGAAAGTTGAAAGTGCGGTAGCTATTTTAGAGCATCATCCTCAACATAGTGCCATTCCTCTTCGCAAATTGATTATGTCTGCCGTGAGCAATTGGAAGCAGAAGAATGAAGCAGCTAATGTGGAAGCCCTATTAATTAAAACTATTTTTGTTGATGGAGCTCGTAGTATCAAAAGAATGTTGCCTGCACCACAGGGACGTGCTTATCGTATGAGAAAGCGTAGCAATCACGTAACTGTAATCGTTGACACAAACAATTAAAGAAAATTTTCAAATACATTTATAATGGGTCAAAAAACGAATCCAATTGGTAACAGGTTAGGCATCATCCGCGGATGGGAAAGTAACTGGTACGGCAGTAAGAAAGATTATGCGCATAAGTTGATTGAGGATACAAAAATTCGCAGTTACCTTAATGCACGTATAAATAAAGGTGGTATTTCTAAGATCGTTATTGAGCGTACATTAAATAAGTTAATTATTACCATTCACACTTCCAAGCCTGGTATCATTATCGGTAAAGGTGGTGGCGAAGTTGATCGTATCAAAGAAGAATTAAAGAAGCTTACTGGTAAAGAGGATGTTCAGATTAATATTCTTGAAATCCGTAGGCCTGAATTAGATGCGATGATTGTTGGTGAAACTATCGCTAAGCAAATCGAGAATCGTATCAATTTCAAGCGCGCTATTAAAATGGCAATTGCTTCTACAATGCGTTTGGGCGCTGAAGGAATTAAAATAAAAGCAGGTGGTCGTTTAGGTGGTGCTGAGATTGCCCGTTCGGAGGAAATTAAACAAGGAAGAGTACCATTGCATACATTCAGAATGGATATTGATTATGCTTCAGTATTTGCACAAACAGTATACGGCAAAATTGGTATCAAGGTATGGATTTGTAAAGGAGAGGTTTTGGCAAAGCGTGACTTGAATCCAAATATCATCAGTGGTACTAAGGCTGAAGGTGCTGGTGAAAGAAGGGAACCACGTCGTGACGATAGAAGAGGTGGTGATGACCGCAGAGGTGGCGGTGGCGACAGAAGAGGCGGCGGTGCAGGAAGCGGAAGAGATCGTAGAGGATAATTAATTTAAACCAAGTATTAAATATAAATACTTCAACATGTTACAACCAAAAAGATCGAAACACAGAAAAGCGCAAAAGGGAAGAATTAGAGAAGTTGCCAAAAGAGGCGCATCTCTTTCTTTTGGTTCTTTCGGATTGAAAGCACTTGAGCCAGTGTGGATGACAAGCAGGCAAATCGAAGCTGCACGTCAGGCAATGACTCGTGCTATGAAAAGAGAAGGTAATGTATGGATAAGAATTTTTCCTGATAAACCAATTACCCGTAAGCCTGCAGAAGTAAGGATGGGTAAGGGTAAAGGTAATCTAGAGTTTTGGGCTGCTGTAGTTGAGCCAGGAAGGATACTTTTTGAAATGGAAGGTGTTTCTTTACAGGTAGCTCAAGAAGCAATGGAGCTTGCTGCCTCAAAACTTCCGATCAGAACCAAGTTTATTATCCGTAGGGATTATGTAGCATAGTAAAATTGAAAGAAAAATAATTTAACCATGTCAAAGAAATTAGATTTTTTAAAAAGCCTCCCTTCACTTAGTCAATCGGATATTAAATCCAAGATTATTGAAGATGAATTGCGCCTTAAAAAGCTGCAATTTGCTCACGGAATTACTCCTTTGGAGAACCCTATGAGTATAAGAGAGTTGAGAAAGGACATTGCAAGACTAAAAACAGAATTTAAGAAAAGGGCTACTGCTTAATAAAGGCAAAGTCGATGTATTAATATTAAACATTCAGTCTTTGGACTGAAAGCAAAACGAAAAGAAATGGTTGATAGACAAATTCGTAAGACCAAAACAGGTGTTGTAAGCAGCGACAAAATGGATAAAACCGTTACAGTAGCTGTTGAAAGAAAGGTAAAACACCCTATATATGGAAAATTCGTAAAGAAAACGACTAAGTTCCATGCTCATGACGAAAAGAATGAAGCAAGACCTGGGGACGTGGTGAAGATCATGGAGACAAGGCCTTTGAGTAAAACAAAGCGTTGGAGATTGGTCGAAATTATCGAAAAAGCAAAATAACTTTAGAGCGACTGACCTAAAAACAGTTCGTTTAACAAGACGGCAATAGCCGATTAAAAATAAACAAAATGATTCAGCAAGAATCCAGATTAAATGTAGCAGACAACAGCGGTGCAAAAGAAGTACTCTGTATCAGAGTTTTGGGTAATAGCGGACAGGATTATGCCAAGATCGGAGATAAAATTGTTGTTACTGTAAAAGATGCTATCCCTGCGGGGGGTATTAAAAAAGGAACTGTTACCAAAGCGGTAATCGTAAGAACAAAGAATAAACTTCGCAGAAAGGATGGTTCTTACATTCGTTTTGATGACAACGCTGTAGTGTTACTGAACACGTCTGATGATCCAAGAGGAACGAGGATTTTTGGCCCAGTAGCTCGTGAACTTAGGGATAAAGGGTATATGAAAATTATTTCACTAGCTCCCGAAGTACTTTAATAACCGAATTTTCTGCGAAATAAAATAATCAAGATGAGCAACAGATTTAAGTCAAAGTTTAATATTAAAAAAGGGGATACCGTTGTAGTAATCACCGGTGAGGATAAGGATCTCAAAAAGCCACGGAAGGTGCTTGAGGTTTATCCTGAAAAGACCCGTGTTCTTATTGAAGGTGTAAATATTGTAACCAAACATACTAAGCCGTCTGCTCAGAATACAAAGGGTGGATTGATCAAGAAGGAAGCTTCTGTACACATCAGTAATGTTATGCTTTGGGATGCAAAAACAGAGGGTCCAACCAAAGTGAAGAGAACTAGGGAAGAAGGAAAACTAGTAAGAATATCTAAAAAATCAGGGGAGGTAATCAAATAATGAGCACAGCAACGTATACACCCAGACTACAGTCAAAGTACCACAATGAAGTGGCACCAGCACTGATGAAAAAATTCAGCTATAAAAGCGTAATGCAAGTTCCAAAGTTGACCAAGATTTGTTTGAATCGTGGTGTGAATGGAGCTGTAGCCGATAAGAAATTGATCGATATTGCCATCGATGAGATGACAACCATTTCTGGTCAAAAGGCTCAAGCAACGAAGTCGAAGAAAGACATTTCAAATTTCAAACTTAGAAAGCACATGCCAATCGGAACGCGTGTTACCTTAAGGGGTGTGAAAATGTATGAGTTTCTTGATCGATTGATTTCAGCTTCTTTACCAAGGGTTCGTGATTTCAAAGGGGTAAGTGAAAAGGCATTCGACGGCAGAGGTAACTACACATTGGGTATTACTGAGCAAATCATATTTCCTGAAATTGATATCGATAAGGTTACAAAAATAACGGGTATGGATATCACACTTGTAACGACAGCTGGGAACAATGAAGAGGCGTATGAATTGTTGAAGGAGATGGGTATGCCTTTCAAAAACATGAAAAAAGACTAATCGATTTATAAAAGGGGTAAGAACAAAGTTTAAATACACAACATCATATGGCAAAAGAATCAGTTAAAGCCAGACAAAGGAAAAGAGAAAAGATGGTTGCAAAGTTTGCTGAAAAACGTGCTGCACTAAAATCAGCAGGTGACTGGCAAGCCTTGGATCAACTTCCTAAAAACTCTTCGAAAGTTCGTCTGAAAAACAGGTGTCAACTCACAGGTCGTCCAAAAGGATACATGCGTTTCTTTGGATTATCTAGGGTAATGTTTAGAGACATGGCACTTGCCGGTAAGATTCCAGGAGTAACAAAAGCAAGCTGGTAAACCAGAAAGAATAAAAATTATTATCAAACAAATTCAACCGAAATACTCCCGAGAGGGACTAAGGAGGGATAACAAATGACAACAGATCCAATCGCAGATTTTCTGACCAGGGTTAGAAATGCCCAAATGGCCGGACACCGTATCGTAGAGATTCCAGCGTCCAACTTGAAAAAGCGCATCACCGAAATCTTATACCATCAGGGGTACATCCTGAAGTATAAGTTTGAGGATGACGACAAACAAGGAGTGATTAAAATCGCTTTAAAGTATGATGCTGAAACGAAAGAGCCAGCTATCAGAACCCTTGAGCGTGTTAGTCGCCCAGGTTTAAGGCAATATGCCAAACCCGTTGACTTTAAGCGTGTTAAAAATGGTCTAGGAATAGCTATTCTTTCTACTTCGAAAGGTGTTATGACAGACAAGGACGCTAAAGTTCAGAAAGTGGGTGGTGAGGTACTTTGCTACATTTATTAATATTTAAAAGCGATCCTGATCGGAAAGCCTTGGGTGTGCGTACTAAGTTTTCCATACGGAACTGAAACCACTGAAGGACAAGCGAACAGGAGATTAAATCAAATACTATGTCTCGTATAGGTAAGAAAATCATTGAACTTCCACAAGGTGTAACCATTGCAGTAGGTGCAGATAATGTAGTTACTGTAAAAGGTCCAAAAGGAGAATTAAAGCAACCAGTTGATCGTGATATCACAATTGTGGTAACCGACAACATTGTTGAAGTAAAGCGCCCTACTGATCAAATCAGACATCGTGCAATGCATGGTCTTTACAGAGCGCTTATCAATAACCTTGTTTTTGGTGTAACCGTTGGATATAAGAAGGAATTGGAATTAGTTGGTGTGGGTTATAAAGCATCAAACCAAGGAAATATCCTTGACCTTGCTTTAGGGTTTTCACATAATATTATTTTTGAAATTCCTAAAGAGCTGAAATTAGTTACTTCACAAGAGAAGGGAGATAATCCTCGTATCGTACTTGAAGGCATTGACAAGCAGTTGCTTGGTCAGGTTGCAGCAAAAATCAGAGGACTGAGGAAGCCTGAACCATACAAAGGTAAAGGTGTGAAGTACAAAGGTGAGTACATCCGTCGTAAAGCAGGTAAAGCAGCAGGAAAATAATCGTTAACTCTCCTGGCAGCATCAGGATAAAATATAACAAGATGAACGTAAAAACATTAAGAAGACAAAGAATCAAGTACACGATACGTAAAAAGATATCGGGTACATCAGACAAGCCAAGGCTTAGTGTATTCAGGAGCAATACTGAAATATATGTGCAGCTCATTGATGATGTAAATGCTAAAACTATTGCGGCAGCTTCTTCTAAGGAAAAAGATATTGTTGCTCAAAAAGTGAACAAGACTGGCAAAAGCAAATTAGTAGGTGATTCTATCGCTAAAAAGGCTATTGCTCTTGGTCTATCTACCTGTGTTTTT
>CAMCBE010000047.1 GCA_945872805.1 Chitinophaga pinensis
ATTCTTGCTATTTCTTTATTAGTTATTGCGTCTACCCAAGCGCAAGAAGTAAAACAAGTTGTTTCTAAGTATGATCCCAATGAACTCTTTAATCCATTGTTTTACAAAGAACAGGGCAATCAACAAAGAACGGGAAACGGTGAACCCGGGAAGGTATATTGGCAAAATGCTGCAGATTATACAATTAACGCCAAACTAGATGATTCGCTAAGCCAAATATCAGCAACCGTTACCTTAACATACACGAATAATAGTCCTCATCAACTAGATTTTCTTTGGTTTCAACTTGATCAAAATCTTTTCAATACCTCATCAAGGGGATTTTTAAAATTACCTTCTGTTGGAAATAGTCGTTATGGTAGTTCAAAAAATAAATTTGAAGGTGGATTCGAGATTTCTACAGTCAAAATTATAAATACAGTTTCTGGAAAATCTATCGAAACTCCAATACAGCCTTATATTACGGACACTAGAATGCGTCTTGACCTTCCTAAATTATTGAAATCGGGTGGGGATAAGATCAAGATTCAAATTGATTACAACTATATAATGCCAGAATATGGGGCCGATCGCTCAGGTGTTTTGAATACGCCTGATGGTAAAATATTTGCCGTTGCTCAGTGGTATCCTCGAATTTGTGTATTTGACGATATACAAGGTTGGAACACTCTGCCATACCTCGGTGCGGGTGAATTTTACCTAGAATATGGAAATTTTGATGTTAGCCTAACCGTTCCTAATAATCATACTGTTGTTGCCAGTGGAGAATTACTTAATCCTTCTAATGTATTGACAACAAGTCAATTAGCTAGTTATAAAAAGGCAATATCAAGTGATTCCACTGTAGTTATTCGTTCAAAAGAGGATATCAATAACCCTGCTAGCCATCTTTCATCACCAACAGTAACCTGGAAATATAAAATTGCTAACTCGAGAGATTTTGCTTGGGCTTCTTCAGCCTCTTTTATTTGGGATGCTGCCAAAATCAATTTTCCTTCAGGCAAAAAAGCCATTGCACAATCTGTTTATCCAGCTAATGTTTCTAGTAAGGATGCATGGGGTAGGTCAACTGAGTACACCAAGGCAAGCATCGAAAATTACTCCAAACGTTGGTTTGAATTTCCATACCCTGCTGCCAGTAATGTGGCAAGCAACGTAGGGGGGATGGAATATCCAGGCATCGTTTTTTGTGGTTCAACTGCCCAAAATGGTGACTTATGGGGTGTAACTGATCATGAATTCGGACATACTTGGTTTCCTATGATCGTAGGCAGTAATGAGCGAAAGTATGGATGGATGGATGAAGGGTTCAATACATTCATCAATGGAATCGCTTCTGAAGACTTTAATAATGGCGAATATGCGGAAGGCGATATGGATGCTCATGCTATGGCAAAGTTTATGTATAGTGACCGGAGCGAAGCTATCATGAAAACGCCTGATGCATTGAAAGAATCTAATATTGGCCTTTCATTATACTTAAAACCTGGTTTTGCACTGGGATTACTCAGAAAGCAGATTATTGGAGAGAAACTATTTGATGCAGCCTTTAAAAAATACATTAGAGATTGGGCCTTTAAACATCCTACCCCATGGGACTTCTTCCGTAGCATAGAAAGCAGTGTTGGTGAAGATTTAGGCTGGTTCTGGAAAGGATTATTCTTAGAGAATTGGCGTGTAGATCAGGCTGTATCCAAGGTTGAATACATCAATAACAATGCTCAAAACGGGGCAATAGTCACTATCGATAATCTTGAAAAAGCAGCAATGCCCGTTATTCTTGAGTATGCAAGTAAATCAGGGAAAAAAGGGACGATAAAATTACCCGTTGAGATATGGCAAAATTCAGCCAGCTATAAGGTGAGAATTCCAATCAACGAAGAGCTCCAATCAGTAATACTTGACCCCAACAAAGTGTTTCCTGATTTTAATGGTGAAAACAACAGTTGGAATGCGAAAAAGGATTAAACAAGGTAAAAACTAGTCATTTTTGATGAAAATCTAAATTTTTACCCTAATTTTGCAATCCGTTTTAATCTGCAAAGAATTAAAACCTATTCCCAAATGGTCCCACAAGTTCTTCGTCTGTTCGAAGACACCAGCAGGGGTAACATAAAATCAAATGTAATGCCAAAAGTTAAAACCCACTCAAGGGCAAAAAAAACTTTTAAAGTTACCGGTACTGGCAAAATAACCTACAGAAAGCCAACACGCGGTCACTTGCTCACAAAAAAGTCATCTAAACGTAAACGCGCTCTTCGTGTAACTGGTCAGGTTCATCCTACGAATGTCGATTTCGTAAAAAGATTATTACGATTAAAGTAATAGACTTTACATTCTTCATCATTTAAACTTATTTAGATATGCCACGTTCAAAAAATGCAGTTGCTTCCAGAGCACGCCGCAAAAGGATTCTCGACCAGGCCAAAGGCTTTTACGGGAAAAGAAAAAATGTATATACAGTAGCGAAAAACGTACTTGAGAAAGGACTTACATATAGCTATGTTGGTAGAAAATTAAAGAAAAGAGATTACCGCAGACTTTGGATCGTTCGTATCAATGCTGCAGTAAGGGAAGAAGGTCTTAAGTATTCCGAATTCATGAATTTATTGAAACTCAAAGGAATTGAGCTAGATAGAAAAGTGCTAGCTGATATGGCAATGAACAACCCTGAAACGTTCAAAGCCCTTATTCTTTCTGTAAAATAATGGAACTAAACTAGTTTATAGAACCGGATGTTTAAATTAACATCCGGTTTTTTATTGTGGGTAACTGAAAAAAATTATTTTTGTATTTCAAACTGTAAAAGAACTTAAGCGCAACATGAGTAATACCTATACTGATCTAGTTAAACAAACATTCTATTTCCCACAGGAAGGCTTTGAAACAAGAGATGGAAATCTTTTTTTTAATGACCTTGATTTAAGGGCAATTATTGAAAAATATGGTACCCCATTAAAACTCAGCTACTTGCCTAAGATTGGTCAACAAATTAATAAGGCAAAAAACTTATTTAAAAATGCTTTTAAAAAACATAAATACGAAGGCGATTACCATTACTGCTATTGTACTAAAAGCTCTCACTTTTCATTTATTTTAGAAGAAGCCCTTGCTCACGATATCAATTTAGAAACTTCTTATGCCTACGATATTGAAATCATAAATAAGCTTTATGAGAAAAAGAAGATTACAAAAGATATTCATATCATCTGTAATGGCTTTAAGCAGACGTCTTATACTTCACGTATAGCTCGACTTATCAATACAGGGTTTAAGAACGTAATCCCCGTTTTGGATAATAAAGAAGAACTAGACAAATATAGACGTAGTGTAAAAGTCCCTTTTAAACTAGGCATTCGTGTTGCCGCTGAAGAGGAACCCAACTTTCCGTTCTATACATCTAGATTAGGTATGAGAGCGAAGGATATCCTTGAATTCTATGTAGATCAAATTGAAGGGTATGAACATAAGTTTCAACTAAAAATGTTACACATATTCCTTAACAAAGGAATTAAAGATGATATCTATTACTGGAGTGAATTAAATAAAGTAATCACATTGTATTGCCAGCTTAAAAAGATTTGTCCAGAACTGGATTCAATCAATATTGGTGGGGGATTTCCGATTAAGCATTCACTCGGATTTGAATATGATTATGCTTTCATGATTAATGAAATCGTAGGCACTATAAAAAAGACTTGTAAAAAAGCAAAAGTTCCCATGCCGCATATTTATACAGAATTCGGCAGTTTTACTGTAGGGGAAAGTATGGCACATATTTATTCAGTTATTGCTGAAAAAATTCAAAATGATCGTGAAATTTGGTACATGATTGATTCTTCATTCATTACTACATTACCTGATACATGGGGGATAGGTGAGAAATTTTTGATGTTACCTGTCAATAAATGGGGGAATGAATACCAGCGGGTAGTATTAGGTGGTATAACCTGTGACAGCCATGATTACTATGATTCAGAAGAACATATTAATGAAGTGTTCCTTCCTAAAGTAAATGGAACAGAGAATGATAAAGAACCACTTTACCTTGGATTTTTTCATACAGGAGCTTACCAAGATCAAATAAGTGGATACGGTGGAATTAAACACTGTATGATACCATCGCCTAAGCATATCATTATCGGGAAAGATAAGCACGGCAAATTACACGATTGGGTTTATGCAAAGGAACAAACTGCCCAAAGTATGTTGAAAATACTCGGGTATATTTAGTTTACTTTCAACTTATACTTTTTATTGACTTTAGGATTGTTGAAGTATTTTTCAGCATCCTGTTGCGTATACTTAGGATCGAACTCTACCATCGGAAGATCTATCAATTGCATTTGAGATTGCTTCAATTCTTCCCTCATTTTTTTAGCTTTGACCAGAATTTCAGGATCTCTCTCAATCAATTGTCCGTTTTCTGAGAAAATATATTCCAACCTTTTTATGGTAGCGCGAATTTGTGATGCAGTATTCTGTTCCTGAACACGTCCAGGAGCCACAGCTTCTTTTATTGGAACTAACGACAATCCAATGCTAGGTAATATAGCGCCCGTATTTTTTGACCCTGTAGAAGTTGCCGTGGTGGAAATAATCGTTCCCATCATGGCGGTTGTTGAACCCGAAACATCAAATCCAGTCCGCATTGATTTGGTGCTTTTTATGGTTTTGCTAATTACATAAAAAGTCAATTTTAAATTCGTAATGTACTTTTTCAACTCATCCGTCACTAATTTATGTTCGGCTATTTTCATTGGATAATTAATCCCCGGACGAATTTGAAATTTAATGGCAGTAGTATCTTTATTTTGAAATTTATCTACCCCAATAAATTGAAGCAATAAGATCTTTTGGGTCGCTGTATCATTATCTCGAATAAAGTCAAAAGGAACCATCCATGCAAATTCATCATCACATTTCACAACAGGTTTAAAATTGCTTATTGGTTCATTTGTTATGATGGTTATTTTTTCAATTGGGAAAGATCCCTCTTCACATTGCACCCTAAAACGAATTGAATCACCTTCTAATAAAGAAAGAAAGTTCCCAACGGTTGGTTTTAATTTAGAAACAACTACATCTGTATTATAGAAAAGAATGGTAAAGGAAGACTCATATCGTTCTTTAGCATCTCTCAAGTTTTGAACACCAATTTCAACCTTATATGGAATATCATATTTCAATTTACCGCTCTTGAAATATGCTTTATCTGCCTTAAAATAAAGTAAACCTGTTCGCTTGTCTAATTTGACGCCAATTGGAGAATCTTTTAAGTACCAGAAATAGTTCTCCGAAAGCTTATTAATTTGTAAATCATAATTTAGGATAGAATCTACCTCCAACGTAAAAAAAGGATTGAGGTTGATGATACGTAATGTGGAATCAGGATTAACATTAATCTCTACCGGCAATAAAATAGTATCAGGTGGAACATCCTGATTAACTGGTTTGATGTCCTGAGCGTAACCAGTCAAAAAAGCAAAACATAGGAGAAATAGGGAGTAAATTTTCAATTCTTAAATGTTTTAGGCAAATTTAACCTAAACACAGTAAAATAGTGTTTAATTAATCATAAAATCATCATTAAGTTCTCTATCCTGCATAATCTCATTTTTAGCTGAGCTACCTTGCTATATTATTGCCTTTTCTTACCTAATTTTGTATCATAAACTATAACTATATGTATCCAGCAGAAATTGTAATCCCGATGAAAGAAGAGTTAACGGAACAGGGCTTTGAAGAACTTTTAACACCAGCCGATGTTGACAATATGATCGCTCAAAAAGGAACAACCTTAGTTGTTGTAAATTCAGTATGCGGATGTTCTGCAGGTAGTGCAAGACCGGGTGTTGTAATGTCTGTTCATAATTCGTCAAACAAACCAGATAGACTTACAACAGCATTTGCCGGTTTTGATCTTCAGTCAGTTCAAAAACTAAGAGAATACCTCCTTCCTTATCCACCATCATCACCAGCTATTGCACTATTCAAAGATGGTGTGCTAGTACACATGATTGAACGGCATCAAATTGAAGGTCGACCAGCACAAATCATTGCTCAAAATTTAATAGGCGCTTTTGAGGAATATTGTAACTAATTGATCAATTCATAATTTGTCCCGTACTAACGGGACATTTTTTTGATACCGCTACACTTAATTTTAACTATGTATCCCAACCTGTATTTTTTTCTAAAAGAAGTCTTCGGAATAGATCCGTGGGCATTTACCAAATACATCAATTCGTTTGGATTGATTGTTGCAATTGCCTTTGTGGTAGGTGCACTGTTGTTGTCTGCAGAACTCAAGAGACGTGAAAAACTAGGTTTAGTTACACCTTTCGAGGAGAAAATCATGGTAGGGAAACCCGCTAGTCTAGTTGATTTACTTTCTCACTTTCTGTTTGGTTTTATTGTTGGGTATAAAATCATCGGTGTTTTTTTCAACAGCGAACAAGTTATACCCCAAGAATATATCTTCTCTTCTAAAGGAAGTTTTTTGGGCGGGATTCTATTAGGACTCTTTTTTTCAGCAACAAAATTCATAGAGAAAAGAAAACTTTCATTAGCAAAACCTACGTTAAAATCATTCAACGTATGGCCACATGAACGAGTAGGGGATATTATCGTTATTGCTGCTATTGCTGGCTTTTTAGGAGCTAAAATTTTCGACAACCTAGAAAATTGGGATCGCTTCATACAAGATCCGATAGGTAATTTATTAGCCCCAAGTGGGTTGACTTTTTATGGGGGCTTAATTCTAGCTACTGCCTGTATTTTATATTTTGCAAAGAAGAAAAGAATCAATATTAGAAGCTTAGTTGATTCAGCAGCACCTGCTTTAATGATTGGGTATGCGATCGGTAGGATAGGCTGCCATGTTTCAGGCGATGGTGATTGGGGCGTTTTTAACAGTGCCTACCAAGTTGATGATCAAAATAAAGTAATACAAGCAGATGACAGCTCTTTTATCCATAACTTAAGTAAAAACACAACCTATACTAATTATTTAGTTAGAGAATATGGTGACCTTGAGCATATACCACATATTAATTATAAAGGATCTACCTTGTTGCCAAACTGGTTTTGGGCTTATAACTATCCTCACAATGTGAATGAAATCGGTGTTCCGATAAATGGATGTACTGGTAGTTATTGTAACCAATTAAGCCCTCCCGTTTTTCCTACTACTTTATATGAGATTATTGCTTGCTCATTGCTATTCATCATTTTATGGTTAGTAAGAAAACGCATTACCATCCCAGGAAGATTGTTTGCTTTATATCTTATGCTCAATGGAGTTGAACGTTTCTTGATTGAAAAAATCAGAGTAAATACTACGTATTCCATTTGGGGTTTTAACCCTACACAAGCTGAATTGATATCAAGTTTGATGTTCCTTGTCGGTTTAATGTTATGGGTTAGATCAAAACCAGTTCAAAAATTAGTTTAATCATCAAAAACAATAAATATGGCTTCGTTTGATATTGTTAGTAAAGTGGATCTTCAATTGATGGATAATGCGTTGAATGTTACTCGAAAAGAAGTAACTAACCGTTTTGATTTCAAGGATAGCGTTGTCAACATTGATTTTAATAAAAAAGAAAATAAGATCAATTTAGAAGCGTCTGACGACATGAAAATGCGACAACTGGTTGAGATTTTAATCAATCGTGCCAATAAACAAGGCATTGTACCTCAAGCATTTGATCAGTCAAAAGATTCATACCCAAGCGGAAAAACGATCAAGCAGGAAATTACCCTCAGAAATGGCCTAAAACAAGAGGATGCTAAAAAAGTAACCAAAATCATCAAGGATTCAGGGTTAAAGGTGCAAACACAAATCATGGACGATATGTTGAGGGTCACAGGCAAAAAAATTGATGATCTTCAAGAAGTTATTCAACTAATGAGGTCTACAGAGCTAGATTTCCCGTTACAATTTGAAAACATGAGGAGTTAAGCAAGCTAATTCTTGAATTTTCCAATAAAAAAGGCTAAATTTGCAACCTCAAACAATGATATGGCCAAATCCATATCATAAAAAAACAACATTATGAAAGAAGGAATACATCCAGACAATTACAGATTCGTAGTATTTAAAGACATGAGTAATGGTACTACTTTTTTAACCCGTTCTGCTGCTGTTTCAAAAGAAACAATCAAATGGGAAGATGGTAATGAATATCCATTATTGAAACTAGAGATTTCAAATACCTCACATCCGTTCTTTACAGGTCAAAATATGCTTGTAGATACTGCAGGTCGTATCGATAAATTCAAAAAGAAATACGCAAAAAAATAAGTTTTTAAAGACCCTCCTTTATGGAGGGTTTTTAATTTAGACCATTTTCCTCGTAGCTTTGAATTAAGGATTTCAATATGCCACTTCTCCATCTATCTGATGATGACATTAAACTTGATTTTTACCCCCTTACGGTAAACAATCATCTAATGGATTTGAGATTGGGTTTACTCACCATACGAGAAAAATGGACATACCTCGCTAAAAAGCAACAGATAGATCTCATTTTTTCTGATACCCCAATTCACGATCATGCAATTGGTCGATCTATCCCCGCTTGTTATTTACCAACAAATGAATTGAGTCTACATCATTTTTTTAATTCAGATCAATCTTCGGAATCAATGGGTTTGGAAAAGATATCAAACCTATGGGATTTGACTCGCCTCAATAGTGGGTCTATACACCAAGATATTTCTATACTGGGCTTAACTGATTCTTCGAACTCAATTCCACCCTATGTTAAAAGAATGGGTGACCATTTCATCTATTTAGGTGAAGACGTCGTTTTTGAGCATTGTACATTAAATACAAAAGATGGGCCAATTCATATTGGAAATAATGTTCAGATTATGGATGGTGTATCCTTGCGAGGTCCATTGTCAATTGGCAATAACTCCATTATAAAAATGGGTACAACCATCTATGGTGGAACCAGTATAGGGGAGCACTGCATCATAGGCGGGGAAATTAAAAATTCAATTATTAACAGCTATTCGAATAAAGCCCATCATGGATATATCGGAGATAGCTATATTGGATCATGGTGCAATTTAGGTGCAGGTACTACCTGTTCTAATGTAAAAAATACGTTGGGCGACATATCGGTTTGGAGCATGAAGCTGAATGCATTTAAAACAGCAGGAAATAAAGTGGGTGTCTTTATGGGAGACTATGTGCGCACGGCTATCAATACATCAATCAACAGTGGAACGGTAATTGGACCTTTCGCTAATATTTTCGAATGTTCAGCCATTTCAAGTAAATATATCCCTCCTTTTGCATGGGGTGGTAAATCAACAGAACAATATGACGTTGAAAAATTATTTACCGAGATGGAGAAATGGATGGAAGCAAAAGGACAAACCTTAGATTCAATCAAAAAAAATTCAATCAGAGTATTATCTTTACAATTAAACAAAAAATAAGATGAGAAAACAGATCGCTGCAGCTAATTGGAAAATGAATAAAACACTATCTGAAGGAAAAGATCTCTTGAATGAAATCATTTCAGCTGAGTTTCAACTGACTGAATCGCGCCATGTGTTATTTGCAATTCCATTTCCATATCTAACTGCAACATCCGAACTTATTAAGTCTAC
>CAMCBE010000048.1 GCA_945872805.1 Chitinophaga pinensis
CTGATTTTAAGGCAGTGATGGAATATATGCATGGGCATTCTCCTGAAAGGAAAATCCCTGTGAAAATTAAGGCAAACATGTTAGAGGGAGCGTCGGAGCGTGAATCGACTGAAAAACCAGTTCTTCATTCTCATGCCTACACAGTTCAATTCAAGGGGAGCTCAACTTCTGCTAATTTTGAATCGGATAAATTTACTGGAGAAGTATCCAATTATTTTATAGGGAAAGATCCTGCACGATGGAAGAAAGGCGTAAAGAGCTTTGGAAGTATTATTCAACATGATCTTTATCCAGGTATAGATATTCGTTATTACTCCAATGGCAATCAGATGAAATATGATTTTACCATTCAACCAGGAGCAGATCCTTCACGAATTGTAATGCAATATGATGGCACAGAACAACTGTCTGTTAAAAATGGAGATTTGATTATCAAAACATCTGTTGGTGATTCAAAGGAATTATCTCCTTATGCGTATCAAATTATTAATGGCCAGAAAAAAATAGTTGTCTGCAATTATAAAATAATTGGATCACAGGTAAAATTTAATCTAAAGTCGTATGATCCTTCAGTTCCTTTAATCATAGATCCTATATTGATTTTTTCAACGTATACAGGAAGTAGAGCAAGCAATTGGGGTTTCACCGCAGCACCTGGACCTGATGGCAGTTTGTATGCCGGAGGAATAGTGTTTGGAACAGGATATCCAATTTCTACCGGAGCATTTCAATCTACATTTGCTGGTGGAGATGGCCAAGCGAACATAAGTGGAGTAGATGTATCACTTACTCGTTTCAGCCCAGATGGTCGGGCTAGAATTTTTTCTACTTATTTGGGGGGAGGCGGTGATGAATTTCCTCATAGCATTTATGTTGATCAACAATCAAATCCAGTTATTTTAGGAAGAACGACTTCGGATAATTTTCCGATACTAAATAATAATAAAGTAGGCCCGCTTGGCAGGACAGATATTTTTGTAACAAAATTATCAGCAGATGGTACCACGTTGATAGGAAGTGTTGTAGTAGGAGGTCGAGGCATTGATGGTGCCAATATCGATCCGAATATAAGTCCAAGCCCCAGCTCAACCTTATATAATTATGGCGACAATGCACGCAGTGAAGTTATTTTAGATAAGGCTAATAATGTCTATATAGCATGCAGTTCCCAATCTGATGATTTTCTAACTAAAAATGCCACACTTGGATATGGTGGTGCACAAGATGGTGTGCTGATGAAATTCTCACCAGATCTCTCAACGCTTTATTTCAGTACCTATTTAGGAGGAAGTGATGATGATGCCGCATTTGTACTCGCATTGAATCCGATAAACAATGATATTTATGTAGCAGGCGCTACAATCAGTAGAAATTTTCCTGGAGATAACACCGGAACTATCGGTCAAACTAATCAAGGTGGTATTGATGGATTTGTTTCAGTGTTTAACAATAGTGGCGTGCTTCAAAAAACCACTTATTTAGGTACCCAAGCCACTGATATTATTTATGGTATTCAATTTGATGAAAAAGGATTTCCCTATGTGATGGGAATCAGTTTAGGTGATTGGCCTGTAAAAAACGCTTTATTCAGTAATGCAGGGTCAAAGCAATTTATTTCAAAATTACAGCCTGATCTTTCTGATTATGTATATTCAACTGTATATGGAACTGCGGCTAATATTCCCAATATTTCACCTGTTGCTTTTTTAGTGGATCGCTGCGAAAATGTATATGTTTCTGGGTGGGGTGGTAAGCTTAACTTATGTTATGAAAGTGCTTTTGATCAAAAGACTGTTGGTACAACCAACATGACCATTACATCAGATGCGATTCAAAAAGTCACCGACAATAAAGATTTTTATTTCTTTGTGATGAAGAAAGATGCTACAGCACAATTATATGGATCTTTCTTTGGTCAGCAAGGTGGCGAAGGCGACCATGTTGATGGGGGTACTTCACGGTTTGATAATAAAGGGGCTATTTACCAAGCTGTATGTGCAAATTGTGGCGGAAACAATGCTTGTGACAATGATGACATCACAAGTCCTATGCTCATATCACGCGGGGTTGTTGGTCCTGCGAATGGTTCACTTGGATCTGGCAGTGCAGGTGAATGTAACCTTGCTGCATTTAAAATCAATTTTGAATTTGATGGCGTGAAAGCCGGTGCAAAAACTTCCATTGGTGGAATTGCATATGATACAGCGGGCTGTTTACCATTAACCGTTGATTTCACAGATAGCGTCAGTTTAGGTAAATCATATGAATGGAATTTTGGAGATGGAACACCAGATTCAATCGTTGCGAATCCTACTTTACGTCATACATATACTTTTCCTGGAGATTTTAGAGCAAGGCTTATATCTATTGATAACAGTAGGTGTATACCTAGGGATACTTCTTATGTAACAATACGAGTTCGGACCGATAAAGCTATTTTATTAGCAACTGGGGGGAAGGTTCCACCATGTGATGGACTTCAAGTGGCATTTGTGAATGCTTCGATACCCCCATTGGGAGGCGTTTTTTCAGATACTTCATTTATTTGGGATTTTGGAGATAATTCACCTTTATTGAAAACAGGTGTTCAGAACCCACCGTTGCATACTTATCCAGCAGTAGGTAGTTATAAAGCAAAGTTATATCTGAATGACACGGCCTATTGCAATGCGTTTGATGTTATTGATATTTCTATTTATCTCTCTCCTAATGTAAAAGCATCATTTACCACCCCCCAAGTGGCATGTTCTCCATATAATGCCGTATTTAAAAATACGAGTGTAGCTGGACAAATTTTTACGTGGAATTTTGGGGATGGATCACCAGTTTATGTTGGAACAACACCGCCTGTTCATCCATATAATATTCCAGGAGACTACATTGTCACATTGACTGCAACCGATATTACTACGTGTAATGTTACAGATGTATTTAAAGACACGATTACTGTTAAAGAAGGTCCTTTAGCAAATTTCATCTTTTCGCCAAATCCTCCAGCAGAAAATACGGCAGTACAGTTTTTGAATTTTTCACAAAATGCAACTCGTTATAGTTGGGATTTTGGTGATTTCGATACTTCTGCATTGGTTAATCCCGTGCACCTTTTCCAACGAACAGATACGTTTAATGTATGTTTATTTGCTTACAATGATTTTGGTTGTGCCGATACCCTTTGCAAACCGGTTCCTGCACTGATTAGATCAATTGTGGATGTTCCAAATGCATTCATACCGAATAGTGAGGGCATTAATCGGACGGTGAAGGTTCAAGGATTTGGCATCGCAAAAATGGATTTCAGGATTTATAATCGATGGGGGCAATTAGTGTTTGCCTCTTCCTCTCCAAGTTATGGGTGGGATGGAATGTATAAAGGGGTGCTTCAGCCAATGGATGTCTATGCCTATACGTTGCAAGTGATGTTTAGTGATGGTACACAAGTTTCGAAAAAAGGCGATATAACGTTGATACGATAATAAACAATGAGTAAAAAGGTAAATACAAATACATCAGTTAAGCGAAAGCTAATCATTACAACAATATTGTCTGTGATGATATTGGTTGATGTTGCTTACTCGCAAGATTTACATTTTTCTCAGTTTTTCAATTCTCCTCTTTCAACAAATCCTGCTAATACAGGCTTTATCCCCAGCTCAGATTTTAGGATTGGTGCTAATGTCAGAAGTCAGTGGACTAGCATTCCGGTGCCTTATAAAACCAATAGTATTTGGGGTGATGCTCAAGTGTGGCGAGATCGTATACCGGGTGGATGGATAGGGCTAGGAGGTCTGATTTTACAAGATGTTGCAGGAAGTGGAAATCTTAGATCAACCAAAGTGTATAGTTCCATAGCGTATCATCAGATGTTAGGCAATACGGGGTTATTGTCTGCAGGGTTTAATTTAGGATATGCCAGTAAACAAATTGATATAACGAAGCTTACTTTCAATAGTCAATGGAATGGTCAGTTTTTCGATGGGTCTAGATCCGACGGAATCCAATATTTGTCAAGTTCTTCTATTGGTTACTTTGACATGCAAGCTGGCTTAAATTATGCCATGTTTCCAAGTGATAATATTTATGTACATGGCGGGTTTAGTTTACATCATTTAAATAAGCCTGCCGAGTCATTTTTTTTAGATTCAAGTGGAAATGATAATCAAATAAAGCCGCGATCTATATTTTTTGCTGATGCCATGATTAAAATCAATGATCGTATTATTCTTTCTCCATCTATATATTATACCAAGCAGGCAAAGTCATCTGAATTTGTTGGAGGCATGCACCTGAATTATAATATAAAAGAGAAGGGGGAACATCAGCTGATTGCAGGGTTATATTTTAGGCCTAATGATGCAATTATTCCCATGGTTGGATATCAATGGAAGAGCTTTCGTTTTATGTTTAGTTATGACGCAACCGCTTCTCCTATGAAATACTTCAATGGAAGTCAGGGCGCAACAGAACTTTCACTGCAATATGATGGAATGTATGGTAATTACAATGGTGATCGACGTCAAAGCTTTTGTCCAAGTTTCTAGTTCAACTTTACCCCAAATCAAACTTTAATTTCATCAGCTGATTACAAAAGGCGAAGTTTGTAAAAATATTTTCAGTCATGGCAAATAAGCCAATCCCTTTTGAAGTGTATCAGGAGTTTAAATCAATACTTGGTGAAGAATTTGTATTGACCGATGCTGAGTCGTTAGAAAAGCATGGGCATGACGAGACGGAGCATTTGCTATTTCTTCCACAAGTGGTACTTCGGCCGCGCACTACAGAAGAAATTAGTCGGATCATGCGTATTTGCAATAAGCACTTGCTACCCGTTACTCCAAGAGGTGCGGGTACTGGACTCAGCGGAGGTGCGTTGCCGCATTTGGGTGGCGTGCTTATTTCTACTGATCGAATGAATGTTATTCTTGAAATTGATGAACAAAATTTGCAGGTTACTACAGAGCCTGGTGTAATAACTGAAGTCCTTCAAAATGCAGTAAAAGAAAAGGGACTGTTTTACCCACCTGATCCCAGTAGTCGTGGTTCCTGTTTTATAGGTGGAAATATTGCCGAGAATAGTGGAGGACCTAAGGCAGTAAAATATGGTGTAGTAAGGGATTATGTGTTGAATTTAGAAGTGGTACTGCCAACTGGTGAGGTGATGTGGACAGGGTGTAATGTATTGAAGAACTCAACTGGATATAATTTAACCCATTTGATTATTGGTAGTGAAGGCACCTTAGCGATAGTAACTAAAATTGTATTGAAATTAATTCCGCATCCAACATTTGATTTGCTGATGTTGGTTCCCTTCAATTCATTGGAAAAGGCTGGAGAAGCCGTGAGCGCCATATTTAGGGCAGGCTTTACGCCTTCTGCTATGGAGTTGGTTGAATTAAATGCGTTGCAAATTGTCAGCAAATTTGTTGATTCATCCGCAGTAGCTGTTACCGAAGAAACAGAAGCCCATCTCATTATTGAAGTGGATGGGAATCATCTTGAGACGTTGATGGCTGAAATGGAATCCATCAGTGAAGTACTCACTCAATTTGATTGTGGTGAAATTTATTTCGCTGAAGATACGCAGCAAAAAAATGAGTTATGGAAATTGAGGAGACGGGTTGCAGAGGCTGTGAAGCTTTCAGGGTATACTATTGAAGAGGATACGGTTGTTCCTCGTGCTGAATTGCCGGCATTGATAAGGGGAGCAAAAGAATTAGGGAAGAAGCACGATTTTGAAGTTGCGTGTTATGGACATGCGGGCGACGGAAATTTACATATCCGAATACATAAGCCCGGAACAGTGAATAGCCATGGCGATGCCGAAATGACTTCTATACTTAGAGAACTTTTCTTGGTTGTTAAAAATTTGGGCGGAACAATAAGTGGAGAGCATGGCGTTGGGTTGATTCAAAAAGGATACATGGATATCATATTCAATGAAACGCAGTTGCGTATCATGAGAGAGATCAAGAAAGTGTTTGACCCCAATAATATTCTAAACGCAGGCAAAATATTCGATTAATTTTGAGGAAGGATGGATATAGGCTTGAGTTACTTAAGCCTATTTTCTTTTGTAGTCGCCTCGTTTCCAAGAACGAATGAATTCGCCCCATGCAAACGGATTGAAAATATTCATTGGTGGTGCTTGTCCTGTATAATAATATTTTTGAGCACTCTTAGCCAGATTCATATTCACTGATTCTCTTCCATCTCTTGGAAGTGATCGCATGAGTATTCGTCGCGTAGCCATATCGGTGTTTCTTCTAGCTAATTCGATATTATCATCTGGAACATCAGTATTAACAAAGTCGCGTTCAAATTGCTCCCTAGATGGCCTAGGTTTGATGATTGCTGCAGGTAAATAGGTTGTATCACTAACCATCAACTGAATAATGCTGAATTGATTTCCAACCAAATCGGTGGGTATCAGCGTAATTTTATTTTTGAACCCAATGCAACTAAATTCAATATTATCCCCCTTTAACGCAACAATAGAGAAAACGCCTTGGTTGTTAGTTAATGTTCCTCTTCCAGTTCCTTGTACGATAATACTCACAGCAGGAAGGCCTTGAAGGCTATCTGCCGTCATTACCACACCATATAATTGAACAACAGAGTCTTTGAAATTCTCAAACTGAGCGTGGGCAGAAAAAGGCTTTACTATTGTCAGGATAGCTATAAAAAGGGCTAATTTTTTCATCAGATGCATTCTTGCACAAATTAAGTGCATCTTTTCGATAAACAAAGTCGGATATGAATGGTTATTTTTGCAGTTCTTATATTTTTTAACAAATCATATTTATGCAGAAAGAAGATATTTTGAAGGCGTTGAGTACTGTGCAGGAGCCTGACTTAAAAAAAGACTTGGTTACCCTTAATATGGTAAAGGATATTGAAATTGATGGCAATAAGGTCTCATTTACGGTTGTTTTAACCACTCCTGCCTGTCCGATGAAGGAATTAATTAAGCGGGACTGTGTAAACGCAATTGTTGAGCATGTGGGGAGTGATTTGGATGTAGAAGTAAAATTCACCTCCAATACAACTTCGTTACGGGCTGATGGACAGTCGGTCTTGCCTGGTGTCAAAAATATCATCACTGTAATTAGTGGTAAAGGGGGCGTTGGGAAGTCGACTGTTGCTTCAAATCTCGCATTGGCATTAGCACAACAAGGGGCCTCTGTGGGATTGATGGATGCTGATATTTATGGTCCAAGTATTCCTATTATGTTTGGTGTTCGAGGACAACGGCCATTGATGATGGACATTGATGGGAAAGATAAAATTGTTCCGTTGGAAAGTCATGGCATCAAATTAATTAGCATAGGGTTATTGGTTGATGAAAAGAGTGCTGTTGTTTGGAGGGGCCCCATGGCAAGCAGTGCCATCAAACAGTTTGTAACAGATGTTCATTGGGGTGAGCTTGATTATTTAGTGATTGACATGCCACCTGGCACAGGAGATATTCATTTGACTTTAGTGCAAACCATACCTGTTACAGGAGCAATCGTTGTCACTACTCCCCAAGATGTTGCCTTATTAGATGCCAAGAAAGCCATAGCGATGTTTGGACAAGCACAAATTAAAGTGCCCATCATTGGACTAGTAGAAAACATGGCTTGGTTTACGCCTGCTGAATTGCCGGAGAATAAGTATTACATATTTGGAAAGGATGGGGGAAAAAATCTGGCTGATCAGCTTGATCTTAATTTCCTTGGACAAATACCCATTGTCCAAAGTATTCGGGAGGGGGGAGATAAAGGTATGCCTGCAATGGTAGGTGAAGATCTTGTTACAAAGCAAGCCTTTTTATCTTTTGCCTCTGATACAATTCGTGCAGTTGCTGTGGCGAATGCCGCTAAAGAATCTGCTGGGTCTTAATACTCAATTGGTATTGTTATTTCAGGTAGGTTCTACACGAGGATTGAACCTATACATTGGGATAAGTATAAGTGACTTCAATTATTCCCTCATTGCACTTACTGCTGTTTCAGGGCTATTCAACTTGAAACTTTTTCTTTTCCCATCTATCGTAATATGGATGATGTTGGTGAATTCTGTTTTGTATTCGTATAATAAATCAGTGGTTACTCCAATTGATTTTACATTCTTTAACGACGTGATCGTAAAGAAAATCCAGGTAGCATCATTGTCGTTCTCATAGCCCAGGTATCGAATTGCTTTTTGTTGTCCATTGATCAGAATTGATAGATGTTTTCTGATATAGGCTTCAATCATTTTATTATTTTCGCCCTTGTTGCCTTGTTCTAAGTCTATTTTAGTTGATGTGATTGGTTTAAGGGCTTCCTGTAAATTATCTTGGTATATTTTGCAGGTTATTCCTAGCTCTTTGGTCTTGGTTGTATATTCAACCTCCGTTACCGATACATAAAAGGGATGTTTAAAGCCCAATAAAAAGGGCATAGCGATAAGGCAATACAATAGAATTTTATGTTTCATCTTATGTAAAAGTCAGATTAATTTTCAACGCTTTGAAGGATTATGACAGATTTTATATTTTATTTTAAATTAGGGTGGTTTCATATTCTTAGCCTAGACGCATTGGATCACCTTTATTTTATTGCGGTTTTAAGCATCATTTATACATTTTCCTCCTGGAAAAGGGTATTGATTTTGATTACTGCATTTACCATTGGACATGCAATTACCCTTTTTTTAAGTGCTCTTGATATACTTCGATTTAATGATCAGTATGTTGAATTTGCCATACCGTGTACCATTTGTATTTCAGCAGGAGTTAACCTTTGGAGAAGAGATGGGTTGGGGGAAGCTGGTAGGATACAATACCTATTGGCCATTCTTTTTGGACTAGTTCATGGCATGGGATTTGCTAATGCCATCCGTTTTATGCTTTCCAGCGATCAGCATGTTATTAGTGGTCTGTTAAGCTTTAACATTGGATTGGAAAGCGGACAAATATTCGTAGTATTGTTGGTGTTATTTGTAGGGTGGTTTGTACAAAGAATGAAACTATTTTCACAACGAGATTGGGTGTTGATTTTTTCTTCTATTATTTTTGGACTTTCTTTACAAATGGCAATAGAGCGTTTTCCTTTTTTATAAAATAAGTAAGCATGAAGCAGTTTTCTTTTATCATTCTTCTGTTAGTGGTGGCATCAAATTTTTTAGTGGCACAGCCTTTGCGTAATGCAGGTTCTAACCATGGTAATACATTTGAGCAGCTTGATTATCTTCTTCCAACTCCCAATGAATACAGGACTGCTAGTGGAGCACCTGGTCCAAAGTATTGGCAGCAGCGTGTTGATTATGATATTAATGCCAACTTGGATGAGGTTGCAAATGTGCTTACTGGATCTGAGTTGATTACGTATTTTAACAACTCTCCTGATGTGTTGACTTATCTCTGGTTGCAACTGGATGAAAATATTCATCATCCTGAAAGTGATAATAATTATGATAGGCAGTCTACGATGCAGGAAAAGATAACAAATTTGGATCTTCTCAAGATGACCCCTAAGGAATATTTGAATGGGTATGGTTTGAATATCACTCAATTGACAGATGCTTCTGGTAAATCTTTGCCCTATATCATTAATCATACCATGTTAAGAATTGATTTGCCCACGCCATTAAAGGCGGGACAAAAAT
>CAMCBE010000049.1 GCA_945872805.1 Chitinophaga pinensis
AGAGAGGGTGGACTGAAGTTCTAATTGTATAAATTATTCAATTTAATATTACGTAAATGTCAAAAGCAAAATTTAGCAAGATCAAGGCAAGCGATCTTGAATTGAAAGAAAAAGTTGTTACCATCAATCGCGTTGTGAAAACAACAAAAGGCGGACGTGCTTTTAGCTTTTCTGCTCTTGTTGTAGTGGGTAATGAACAAGGGATCGTAGGTCATGGACTTGGTAAAGCAAAAGAAGTACAAGAAGCTATTACAAAGGGTATCGAAGATGCTAAGAAAAATCTTATCAAGGTGCCTGTAATGAAAGGTACTATTCCTCATGATCAATGGGCTAAAGAAGGTGCTGCTAAAGTACTTATAAAGCCAGCAGCTCATGGTACTGGTGTAATTGCCGGAGGTAGTATGCGTGCTGTATTGGAAAGCGTTGGTATTACAGACGTTCTTGCAAAATCACTTGGTTCAGCTAATCCTCATAATGTGGTAAAAGCTACCTTTAAAGCACTTGCTTTATTACGTGAACCCATTCATGTTGCAAAAACAAGGACAGTAGGACTTAAGAAAGTATTTAACGGCTAATACAATTTAGTCGGCTTCAAAAATAATCACCTTAAAAATCCCTCCGGGGTTTAAGTATGAAAAAGCTAAAAATTACAAAAGTGAAAAGTGTTATTGATCGTCCTGAACGTCAAAAGCGTACGATGCAAGCACTTGGATTAGGCAAACTTCACTCTACAGTAGAAGTTGAAGGCACCCCACAAATCTTGGGCATGGTTAGGAAAGTGAATCATTTAATCAAAGTTGAAGAAATCTAGCAGCAATCCCTGTAAGCTGTTATCTATATTTAATACGAGTGGTCTTAGGGGACTGCGTTGAGTAAAAAGAGTAAACATGAAATTACATACGTTAAGACCTGCAAAAGGCGCAACTAAAAAAGAAAAAAGATTAGGTAGAGGTGAAGCATCTGGTAAAGGTGGTACCTCAACAAAAGGTAATAAAGGACATCAAAGTCGTAGTGGTTTCAAAAGCAAGCGTGCAAGCGAAGGTGGACAGATGCCAATTCAGCGTCGTATTCCTAAAGTAGGATTCAAAAACATCAATAGAGTAGAATACAAAGTCTTTAACCTAGGTCAGGTTGAAACATTGGTTGAGAAATATGGCATCTCTGATTTCAATATGGAGAACCTTTATATCAACGGGTTAATTAGTCGTACTGACAAAGTAAAAATTCTTGGTAACGGCGTAATTACTTCAAAAGTTGCTTTTAAAGTAAATGCTATAAGTGAAAAAGCAAAGTCTGTTATTGAAGCAGCAGGTGGAACTGTTGAAATCATCAAATAATTTCCGATATTTAACAACCGCTTGTTGTTAAATTAGTTAACGGGCAAAAAAAATTCACGTGAAGAAATTTCTGCATACAATCAAAAATATCTGGAGTATAGATGAGCTGAAAAGCAAAATCATTATTACTCTTCTATTGATACTCGTATACCGTGTTGGTTCCCACGTTCCACTACCAGGTATCGATCCTAATAAGTTGGATCTTGAGAGTGCCAAGAAAGGGCTGCTTAGTCTTTTTGATACATTTGCTGGTGGATCATTTTCAAGTGCATCTATTTTTGCCTTAGGTATTATGCCTTATATCTCTGCATCCATTTTTATGCAATTGATGACCATTTTGGTTCCACAAATGCAGAAAGTGCAGAAGGAAGGGGACAGTGGACGAAAGAAGATAAATCAATGGACTAGATACCTGACTGCAATCGTTACTGTATTTCAAGCTGCGGCATATGTTGCCTACCTTAAGAATGTAAGCAGAGATGCATTAATTGAATCATATCAACCATTCTTCTGGATTTCAACCATAGTTGTTTTAACGGCAGGAACATTATTTGTGATGTGGTTAGGAGAAAAAATTCAAGATAAAGGTCTTGGAAATGGAACTTCAATCATTATCATGGTAGGTATCTTGGCGAGGCTTCCACAGTCATTCATCGGTGAGTTGGCTGCAAAGCAGACTAGAGGTGGCGGTGGTTTGCTTTTATTCTTAATTGAAATTGCATTTCTTATTGCGATAATTCTTGCTTTAATATTACTTGTGCAGGGTGTTAGAAGAGTCCCTATCAGCTATGCAAAGCAATTGGTAGGAAGTAAATCATTAGCTGGCGCTCGTCAGTTCCTCCCTTTGAAGGTGAATGCATCAGGTGTAATGCCAATCATTTTTGCACAGGCAATCATGTTCTTACCTACGTTGTTTTCGTTCACGAACCTTGAGTCAGGAAAAGGGATTGCTCGGATTTTTAATAATCCAAGCAGCTTCTGGTATATGATGATTTACAGTATCATGGTTATTGCTTTTACCTTCTTGTATACTGCTTTGATTTTTAACCCTAAGCAAATGGCTGATAATTTGAAACAAAATAATGGTTTCATTCCTGGGGTTAAACCTGGTCAAGCTACTGCAGATTATATTGGCCAAGTAATGGATCGAATAACGTTACCAGGCGCTATATTTTTGGCGTGCATAGGTATCCTTCCTGGTATTGCGCAGCAATTTGGAATCACACAATCATTTGCTTCATTCTTCGGTGGAACATCTTTACTTATTATGGTAGGTGTTATACTTGATACGTTGCAGCAAATCGAGACACATTTATTGATGCGTCAATATGATGGCTTAATGTCTGGTGGAAGAATTCAGGGAAGACAAGGCGCAACTACATCCTCTATTTAATATGGTTCAACTTAAGAATGCTGCGGAGATCGAATTGATCCGCGAGAGTGCACTCTTGGTTAGTCAAGCACTAGCTGAGCTAGCATCAATTCTTAAGCCAGGAATTACTACGTTAGCTCTAAATCAACGTGCTGAGGAATTCATCCTTGATCAAAAAGCAGTCCCTTCTTTCAAAAATTATAAAGGTTATCCTTTCGCAACCTGTATTTCTGTAAACGATGCGGTAGTGCATGGGTTTCCTACAAGCAAAGAAATCAGAGAAGGCGACTTGGTATCAATCGATGTAGGTGTTTACAAAAATGGATTTCATGGCGATAGCGCCTATACATTCGGGGTAGCGCCTATTGCTGATGAGCATAAACTATTGATGCAAGTTACTAGAACCTCATTATTGCTAGGAGTAGATAAGGCGCACGTGGGTAATCGAGTTGGTGATATATCCTTTGCTATTCAAGATTTTGCTGAGGTAAAACATCATCTTGGTGTTGTTCGTGAATTGGTTGGGCATGGATTAGGGCGTCATTTGCACGAAGATCCGCAAGTGCCAAATTTCGGAAAGAAAGGCACAGGACCAAAATTGAAAGAAGGCATGGTAATTGCCATTGAACCCATGATTAACCTTGGCACAAAAGATGTGTTTTATGATGAGGATGGTTGGACAGTAAGAACTAAAGACGGTAAGTTTTCTGCTCACTATGAGCACACTATATGCATCAAGAAGGGGAAAGCCGATGTGCTATCAAATTTCGATCAGATCATCTTGAATGAGAAGTCCAATAGTCATTTAGTTGGCGATTATTAATCGAAGTTGAATTTTTTCCTCCTGCCTTCGATATCATAACTTTAGGGTAATATATTAATTTTATTTGCATCTTTTTAAATTGCATTTGATTTTTTATATTTTTAAATAACATTATCAATTATTTCAGATTGATATTTTGATCTTGCTACTATCATGAGTACTAGAAAAAAATTAATTGTAGTTGGTGGAGGGGCATCTGGTTTTTTCTGTGGAGTGAATGCTGCACAAATGAATCCAATGCTTGATGTAGTGATATTGGAAAAAACAAATAAGTTGCTTTCTAAAGTTAAAGTTAGTGGGGGTGGCCGTTGTAATGTGACGCATTATTCTGAAGCCGTAAGCGATATGATTGAGGCTTATCCACGCGGTAAAAATTTTATGAAAAAATCATTGTATCGGTTTTCTAGCCAGGATACACAAAATTGGTTTTTACTAAGAGGCGTGCAATTGAAGGTAGAATCTGATGGTAGAATGTTTCCTGAATCTGATAAATCTCAGTCAGTCATAGATTGCTTGATGCATGAAGCAGAAAAATACAAGGTGGAAATTAAATTACAAACTGAAGTTTTTCAGATAAAAAAAATGACTGATGGATTTGATTTAGAGGTGAAATATGGTGTTAAGGAGGTAGAAGTAATTCATGCTGATTTTATTTGTATTGCTACGGGAGGTCATTCAAAGGAGTCTGGATTCCAATGGTTGAAGCAAATGGGGATAGATATTGAGCCTCCGGTCCCTTCGCTTTTTACATTTAATATTCTCGATAGCAAGCTTCACCAACTCATGGGTGTAGCCAGCCCAGATTCAATGTTGAAAATACCAAAACTTAAACTTCAAGAAAGAGGGCCTGTCTTGATCACTCATTGGGGATTGAGTGGCCCAGCAATTTTAAAAATGTCGTCTCGAGCGGCAAAGGAATTGAATGAACTTGATTATGCATTTGATGTAAGCCTAAATTGGGCTCCTGAATATCATGAGAGTGCTATGTTGGAATTAATTAAAACAAAACGTATTGAAATTGCACGGCAGCTAGTTGGAAATAAAAATCCATTAGACATTCCAGGCCGTTTATGGAATTATTTACTGGAGAAGTCTACTATAAAACCCGATATCAGTTGGGCTAATATCCCATCAGCTGCGAGTAATTTGTTGTCCAAAAATATTTGCAATGATGTATATAGTGTAAAAGGGAAAACTACATTTAAAGAAGAGTTTGTAACTGCCGGTGGCATAAAGATTGAATCAATACATCAGGCGACATTAGAAAGTAAATTAATTCCAGGTTTATATTTTGCAGGAGAAGTGCTCAATGTTGATGGCATAACTGGAGGCTATAATTTTCAGCATGCGTGGTCTAGCGGTTGGATTGTTGCTGAAGATATCACCACTAAGATGTCAGAAGTCAAAAGTTAGTACTGCACAACCTCAATTTATTGCATAACTTGATAAAGTGAAGGGTGATTCTTCATTAAATTAAATTGAATGACACATAAATCACGTCGTAATTTCATTCGTCTTTTTTCTGGTGCCATGACTGGTTTGCCTTTTCTTCATGCCGCCAATCCTTCGTTTGCAGCAGAAGCGATTCAACGTTCATCAGTTGGTATCCAAGACGGTTCGTCTTTTGCTACTGATGAAGATTTTTGGGGATGGGTTCGAGAAGCCTATACAGTAAGTCCTACAATTATAAATTTAAATAATGGAGGCGTTTCTCCACAGCCAAAGGTTGTTCAAGATGCCCACATACGTAACTATCAGTATTGCAATGAAGCACCGTCTTATTTCATGTGGCAGATTCTTGACCAAGGACGTGAGCCTTTAAGGGAGAAACTTGCAGCAGTTTGTGGCTGCGATAAAGAAGAAATTGCCATAAATCGAAATGCAACAGAAGGATTAAATACCATCATTTTTGGATTGAATCTTAAATCAGGAGATGAAGTCGTCTTAACTCGTCAAGATTATCCAAACATGATCAATGCATGGAAGCAACGAGAGAAGCGTGACGGTATTAAATTAATATGGGTAGACTTACCCTTGCCCATTGAACATGAGCATGATATTGTAGAATTTTATACCCAGGCATTTACCGCCCGCACTAAAATTGTGATGATTACTCATCTTATCAATTGGACTGGTCAAATTATGCCGGTTCGTAAAATCGCGGATATTGCTCATAGTCGAGGTATTGAGGTGATATGCGATGGCGCACACACCTTAGCTCATTTCGATTTTTCTATTCCTGATTTGGGGTGCGACTATTTTGCCACTTCATTACATAAATGGATGGGCGCGCCTTTTGGTAGTGGATTATTGTATGTGAAGAAAGATAAAATTAATAAAGTATGGGCGCTGTTATCGAATAATGAGCCAGATGGTACAGATATTAGAAAGTTTGAATCGTTGGGCACACGTTCCTTTGCTTCTGAGATGGCTATAGGTACTGCTGTAGATTTTCATGATATGATTGGTGCAAAAAGGAAAGAAGCGCGCCTTCGATTTTTAAAAAACTACTGGGTAGATCAACTAAAAGGGTTGCCCCGTGTATCATTTCTTCAGTCTAAAGCGCCTAGCATGTCTTGTGCTATTGCCAATATTTCAATAGAAGGAATTAAGTCCGAAGAGGTTTCTGGTGAACTATTTGCCAAGTATAAAATACACACTGTTGGGATAAATTGGCAAAATATTCATGGTGTGCGGATAACACCGAATGTATATACTTCTCTGAAGGAGTTAGATAAATTATGTTTGGCCCTGAGGAACATCGCCCAATAAGCATTTAGCCTGTCTTTGGGCTAATTTTCGTCCAAAAAACAACTAATTTTTCGAAAGAATTGCATAATTCCATTACCTTTGCCGTCCCCAAATCAGCCTGATAAAACAGTGCTGAAATTTAAACAAAAGGAGGAATTTAATAGTGGAAGAAAACAACACACTAGTTAACCCGTCAACTGTTTCCGCACACGATGATTTCGATTGGAGCATTGACAAGAGAAATGTTGCCCGTTACAACAACGAAGAGCAACAAAAGTACGATGCGGTTTATGAAGGTACCTTCAAACAAATCACCGATGGTGAGATGGTTCAAGGTATTGTAGTAGGCCTAACTAAGACAGATGTTGTTATCAACATCGGGTTTAAAAGCGATGGACTTATTTCATTAAATGAGTTCAGGGATTTGCATGGTCTTAAGACAGGAGATGTCGTAGAGGTAATGGTCGTAGAAAAAGAGGACAGAGAAGGACATCTACATCTTAGTCGTAAGCAAGCCCGTATCTCTCGTGCATGGGAGCGTATTGTGGAAATGCACAAATCTGGTGAAGTAGTTACTGGTTTTGTTACAAGCAAAACTAAGGGTGGACTTATCGTTGATATCATGGGTATGGAAACATTCTTACCTGGATCTCAAATTGATGTTAAGCCTGTTACTGACTACGACCAATTTGTTGGAAAGACAATGGAGTTTAAAGTGGTTAAGGTTAACGAGACCATTAAGAATGCAGTTGTTTCACACAAAGCGCTTATTGAAAGTGATATCGAAGCACAACGTGCTGAGATCATGGGTAAACTTGAGAAAGGACAAGTACTTGAGGGTACTATCAAAAACATCACAGACTTTGGAGCATTCCTTGATCTTGGCGGTGTTGATGGTCTACTCTATATTACAGACATCAGTTGGGGTCGTATTAATCATCCTACTGAAGTGCTTAAGCTTGATCAAAAACTTAATGTGGTGGTTCTCGACTTTGATGACGAGAAACGCAGAATCAGCCTTGGTCTTAAGCAATTGACTCCTCATCCTTGGGATACACTTTCTGAAGACATTCAAGAAAGTGCAACGGTAAAAGGTAAAGTGGTTAATATTGAAGATTATGGTGCATTCTTAGAAATCACACCTGGAGTTGAAGGACTTGTTCACGTAAGTGAAATAACATGGGCAAACACACCTGTGAATGCTAAAGAGTTCTTCAAGTTAGGTGATGAGTACGAAGCAAAAGTAGTTACACTTGATAAGGATAGCAGAAAAATGAGTTTATCTATTAAGCAACTCACTTCTGATCCTTGGAGCATCATTGAAGATAAATTCCCTGTTGGCAGCCGTCATGCAGGTCTAGTGAAAAATATCACTCCGTATGGCGTGTTTGTTGAACTAGAATCAGGTATTGGTGGAATGATACACATCAGTGATCTAAGTTGGTTAAAGCGATTTAACCACCCAACTGAATTTGTGAAATCAGGTAGCCAAATCGATGTGATGATTTTGAATATCGATAAGGAAAACCGTAAGCTTCAGCTTGGACACAAGCAGCTTGAGGAAGATCCTTGGAATTCACTTCAAGAAACATTTGCAATCGGTTCAATTCACGAAGGAACAGTTGTGAAAAAAGATGATAAAGGTGCTGTAGTTCAGCTTCCTTATGGTCTTGAGGGCTTTGCACCTGCTCGTCATCTTGCAAAAGAAGATGGTAAAACAGTAGGCGCAGATGAAACAATTCAATTCGTGGTAATTGAATTCGATCGCAATGAAAAGCGAATTGTTTTAAGCCACGCACGCATTTGGGAACAAGTGATTGCGGAAGAGAAAGAAGCAGTAGTAAAAGAGAAAAAAGCCGATGCAGCTAAAACTAAAAAAGCTGTTAAGGACATTCAAGGAAAGGTTGAAAAAACAACTCTTGGAGATCTTGGAGTACTTGCTGAACTCAAGAAAAAAATGGAAGACGGAGAAGAACCTAAATAATTCTTTTTTTAAAAACATATCAAGGTCCTGCAGTCATTGCAGGACCTTTTTTATTTATTTAAATCTGCTAAGTTCTTACTTGTTAGCATTGTTAATGAATTTAAGCTCAGGTCAGCTGCGTGCCACCTGCCTTCATTGAACAGTGCAGGGTGAGGTACGACAATACATTTCATTCTGGCTGATTTTGCTGCTAGCATGCCATTAAATGAGTCTTCCAAGCAGAAGCATGATGTTGGCTCGCTGCTGAGGGATTGAGCACAATCTAAATATACTTGTGGGTGAGGCTTGCCGTAAGGTAGATGTTCTGCTGACGTGGTTATGGTGAAGACATCCGTCAAACCTGTTTTTGTAAGAACTGTTTCAATTAATGCCATTGGTGAAGAGCTAGCAAGGCCAATTTTGATACCATGGTCTTTTATCAATTGCAACGCATGGTGAACACCATCCATAGTTGTACCACTTTCATTTACTTTTGAAATGACGATGTCTGTAATTTTTTTCTCATAATGATCAATTTCGCCAAGGTTTATATTGTACATACTAAACCAGTAATGCAAGAATTCTTTTGTTCGAAGACCGGTTGTAGTATTGTATGCTTCTTGGTCAATGGATACATTGAATTCATTCATTACCTCAACAGCAGCTTCGTACCATAATGGTTCGGAGTCTATGATCAATCCATCCATATCAAATATTGCAGTAGTAAGTGCCATAATTTTTTTATTCTTGCAAATATCGAGCATTCATTTGAAAGAAGGAGGGGTGTATTTTTGATCAGGATCTCTGTTGAGCAGGGCTCTTTTATTCTATTAATGACTATCTTAACACTATGTTTTATAATTCTTTAAAGCAATCTACACTGATTAGAAAAGCGCTGTATGCCCTTGTTGGGTTATTTACATATCCAGGTTTAATGATTATTAATCGACTGAAAATAAGCGGAACTGAACATCTTAAGAATCTACCAGACCGAAATGTATTGTTTGTAAGTAATCATCAAACCTATTTTGCTGATGTAATTGCATTCATACATATATTTTGCGCAGTGAAATGGAAGAAGATGAATAAATTAGGATTGCCATATTATTTGCTTAATCCATTCAGTAGCGTCAATTTTGTAGCGGCTGAAGAGACTATGAAAGCTAGCTTGGTGAGTCGACTATTGGGCCTAGGAGGTGCTATTTCAATAAAGCGGACATGGAGATCTGGTGGGAAAGATGTTAAGCGGGAGGTTGATTCAAATGATTATAGTAAAATTTATGAGGCATTAAAAAAGAGCTGGGTTATAACGTTTCCCCAAGGAACAACTCGTCCATTTGCGCCAGGAAGAAAAGGTACCGCGCATATCATTAA
>CAMCBE010000050.1 GCA_945872805.1 Chitinophaga pinensis
AGACGGAAAGACGGTCTCTCATAACTTTGATCTGTTCTATTGTCATACCTGTAAAATTAAATAAATTGGTGGGAATAGAATGTAAAAAATTAGATTTTAAGAACTAAGGACACAATTTATTGTTTAGAGACTATGACCAAGGCGTATAACTTTCTTTTCTCCTGGCAACTTTTCCCCGAAATGTGCATTTACAATGAGGGCTTGAGGCCAAAATCCGGAACGTATAAAATCAGTTCTTCTCCCGAAAAAACCTCAATGTTGATTGAGATGAACTGGGTAAGCATAGAGAATAAGGCATTTTCCTCTATATATGAAATTATAGCCGATGAGAAAACACACCCTTTCTCCGACCAACATGTTGCCGAAAAAGCGTGTTTAACATTTATTAATAGTCATTCTTTTGAAGTATGTTTTTATACCAATGATCATATCGTTTTAAAAATAGCACATCATATCATGCCAAATGGGTATTTAAAACTGATTGAAGAAGGCCATAGAAACGATGGATCAATTTATCAAAATGAAATTTTTTACCACAAACAATTGAGTGTGCTTCCATACTCATCATCAACTTCTGGTGCGATTATTAGACCTACTGAGGAAGGTGTAATCAGGCATAAAGTATTAACGGCAATGGAAGAGCAGACTAATATTCAATTAGCTCAAATTCGAGAGCAAGTTGAATTACTAGCAAAACAAGCTCAAGAAATACATAAGAGAAAAGAACTCTCTATGTTAATTTATTCTGCAAAATTGAATTTTGTTCCAGTCATTGGTCAACATTATTATCTATATGAAAAGAAAGACAACTCCTATATACTTTCATTAATTGGGCCAAACGAATGGGGACCGAATTCCCCATATATACAATGTTGTGCCTCTGTAAAATTGCTAGCAGATCATACGTGGATGGAAATTCCTTAATCCCAATTATTAAGTGAAGTATCTGCATGCTTATTTATGAGATGCTTATCTAACTCTTTTTTTAACACACTAATTGTTCCCAATTGAGCAACGGAAAGCTCACTAAAAAAAAGTGCAATAAGAATAGGGTTGATGTAGCGAAAATTCATAAAATTCATCTGTTTAGGTTTACTAGAATTGACTACTAAATTATTTATTTTCAGATAAAATTCAATGTGTTTAAAAAAAAAGAACCCCCATTTGGGAGTTCTTTTTTTAATGATTGCTAATCTTAAGATATTATTTTACTTCTTCGAATTCAGCATCTGTAACATTTTCTGAACTAGCGTTTCCTGTTGGATTCGCTTGTTGACCATCAGCCTCGTTAGCACCTGCGTTAGTTGAGTTATACATATCCTGGCTAGCGGAAGTCCATGCATCATTTAATTCTTTAGAAGCTTCATCTATTGATTCAATATTTTGCACTTTATGCGCTTCTCTTAATTTAGAGGCAGCAGCTTCAATAACAACTTTTTTCTCAGCTGGTATTTTATCGCCAAACTCTTTCAATTGTTTCTCAGTTTGGAATACAAGAGCATCAGCGGCATTTAGCTTATCAATTTTTTCACGGGCTTCTTTATCTGAAGCTTCGTTAGCCTTTGCTTCATTCTTCATCTGTTCAATTTCTTCTTTAGTAAGGCCACTACCCGCTTCAATTCTAATTTTTTGTTCTTTTCCAGTTCCTTTATCCTTAGCACTTACATTCAGAATACCATTAGCGTCAATATCGAAGGTTACTTCAATTTGAGGTACACCTCTAGGAGATGGAGGGATGTTATCGAGATTAAACATACCAAGGGTTTTATTTTGATTAGCCATTGGTCTTTCTCCTTGCAATACTTGAATCTGAACTCCAGGTTGATTATCTGCTGCAGTAGAGAATGTTTCTGATTTTTTTGTTGGGATGGTTGTGTTTGAAGGTATCAACACGGTCATCACACCACCTAAAGTTTCTATCCCTAATCCAAGTGGTGTTACATCAAGCAATAGAACGTCTTTTACTTCACCAGTAAGTACAGCTCCTTGAACACCGGCGCCAATAGCTACGGCTTCATCTGGATTAACACTCTTATTTGGTTTTTTTCCGAAGAATTTTTCAACAATCTCTTGTACTTTAGGAATACGTGTTGAGCCGCCAACTAGAATAACTTCATCAATCTCAGAAACGCTCATACCCGCATCTTTCAAGGCTTGTTCACATGGTCTCAAGCAACGTTCAAAAAGTTTGTCTGCTAGTTGTTCAAATTTTGCCCGGCTTAATTTTTTCACCAAGTGTTTTGGAACGCCATCAATGGCTGTAACGTATGGTAAATTAATTTCTGTTTCAATTGAGGAGGAAAGTTCCACTTTTGCTTTTTCAGATGCTTCCTTAAGGCGTTGAAGAGCCATAGGGTCTTTTCGCAGATCTACATTTTCTTCTTGCTTAAATTCATCTGCTAACCAATCCATGATAACTTTATCAAAATCATCACCTCCAAGGTGCGTATCTCCATTGGTTGATTTCACTTCAAAAACTCCATCACCCAGTTCAAGTACTGAAACGTCGAATGTTCCACCACCTAAATCGTATACTGCAATTTTGCTATCTATATTCTTCTTGTCTAATCCATAGGCAAGTGCTGCGGCAGTTGGTTCATTGATAATTCTGCGGATATTCAACCCTGCTATTTCACCAGCTTCTTTTGTAGCCTGACGCTGTGCATCATTGAAATAGGCTGGAACGGTAACAACGGCTTCGTTAACTTCATGTCCAAGATAGTCTTCAGCAATTTTCTTCATTTTTTGCAAGACCATAGCACTTATTTCTTGTGGCGTATATAAACGGCCATCAATATCAATACGAACTGTGTTGTTATCGCCTTTAGCCACCTTATATCCCCAATGTTTAATTTCTTCCGTTACTTCGTCAAAACGTCTTCCCATGAAGCGCTTTACACTCGTAATGGTGTTAATAGGGTTAGTAATGGCTTGCCTTTTTGCAGGATCGCCTACTTTACGCTCTCCATTCTTTAAAAAAGCAACTACGCTGGGCGTTGTCCTTCTGCCTTCGTCGTTTGCAATCACTACAGGTTCGTTACCTTCCATAACTGATACACAGCTATTTGTTGTACCAAGATCAATTCCGATAATCTTTGCCATAAATTGAATTTTAGATAAAATATGAATAGCAATAGATATGCCGTATAGGATTTCAGGTAATCTTGTCAGTTATGACTATAATTATATGTCAAAGAGGTAGTTATGCATAAAAATGAGGATCAAAATGGCATAAATTCTACCAATTTCTGAGGGGCAAGTAGCATCAATGAGTCAACTTTTCTGCAATTGCATCCACTATCATAGCGGCATGTATTCTTGAGTTTTCAATAAACCATTTATTGGTTTTTAGCCCGCCACAAATAACCCCTGCTAAATAAATCCCTTTTCGGTTGGTTTCCATTGTGTCCAGATCATAGGTGGGTGTTGAATATTCATCATCATTGATCACTATGCCAAATGACTTCAATAAATTGAAATCGGGTAGATAACCGGTCATAGCTAATACATAATCATTATCGATGACTATCTCTTCCCCATCGATTGTTTGAATTGTTGCGGTATGTTCAGAAATACTCTTAAGGCTTGCGTTAAAATAGGCCTTTATAGACCCTTCCGTAATTCTGTTTTCAATATCAGGTTTTATCCAATATTTTACGGAGTCGCGTATGGATTCATCTCTGATCACCATGGTAACATCTGCCCCTTTGCGCCAGGTTTCCATTGCAACATCTACTGCCGAGTTAGCGGCACCAATTACAATAATTTTTTGGCCGAAGTATATATGAGGTTCTTTATGATAGTGATGAACTTTAGGCAGATCTTCACCGGGCACATTCATTAAATTTGGAATATCATAAAAACCAGTGGCAACAATGATGTTTTTTGCTTGATATGTTCCCTTTGAGGTACTAAGCAAATAAGATCCTCCAGCTTCTATCACAGATTCTACTTTTTCGTATAAACGAATATCTAACTTCCAATGCAAGGCTACTCTACGATAGTATTCTAGTGCTTCAGATCGAGTTGGCTTTGGATTATGTGATATGAAGGGCACATCCCCTATTTCTAATTTCTCAGACGTAGAGAAAAAAGTCATATTCAGCGGATAATTATAAATAGAATTTACTAATGCTCCTTTCTCGATTATAATATAGGATACGTTCTTCTGTACGCAAGAAATGGCACATGCAAGTCCAATTGGACCAGCTCCTAAAATCACAACATCAAATTCTTTCATGCATAAAAAATTTAAAGAGACCTACTTCCTTTAACCTTGAAACTAAAATTTCGCTGGAGCATATAACTAAATCCAATAACTATAAAAGTGGTGATTACTTTCGATATAGTTGGATAAATATGAAAATGCTCAACAAATAGTTTAAGAAAAACATAATTTAAGAAGATACTAAATGATACTGTAACAAAATATCTAAAAAACTGAATGCGGCCTTTTAAGGGAGATTCAGTAAAGACAATATACCGCATTAATAAAAACCCAGTGGGAAAGGTAATTAAAAAAGCCAGCAAGAATGCAGCTATATGTGGACTAATAACTACAATACCTAAATTCAATACTTGCTTATGAAGTATAAAATTATAGTTAACAAAAAAAAGCAAGATATCAAATAGTGTATTTGTCCCACCACATGCTGCGTAACGAAAAGTTCTTTTGCTAAAGAATCTTTTGAATAAAGGATAAAATAAATCTAAAATATTTTCGATAAATAATTTCACAAAAACCAGTTAGATGAAAGATTAATTGATAAATTTAAAAACATAGGTTGCATGTTTTTTTGAAAATACAGCTCCTATTGCATAATGCACTGATAACATTTTGGAATTAAAATCACCTACCCAAGATAATTCCAACTCTTGATAATGAGGTAATGGCCTTGTATATTCTTGAAGTCTCATAAAAAGGGCAGATTCAAGTCCATGATTTCTGTATTTCTCTTTGGTGCCCATGATAATAGCTCTCATTCGAGAATGTTTCACCGTTAGTTTATTCCAAAGGAATCGAAGTTTCCCCAATAAATTGAGCTTCCCATTAAGTCCTTTTATAAGCTCATTCGTATCTGGAAGAACCATTGCAAAAGCTGCCGGATCATTGTTCACGTAAGCATACCAAATGAGTTTTGGATCCATCACTGGTTTTATTTTAGTAATAGTTTCTGTTATTGTTTGTTCCGTAACAGTGGTGAACCCATCAAAATCTTTCCATGCATCATTATATATTTCCATGAAATCATGAGCATACTTTTTGATATTAGAAACATTCAAATGCTCAAATGAATTTCCATTCCGGTTAGTTACCCAGGTAGCAATCTTAGCAACTTTTTCCGGAAGGCCTTTTCTAATATCGATTGAATTAGAAATTTGTTCGTACTTAATCGTGAATCCATATTCTTCAAAAAGTGTTTTGTAATATGGAGGATTATACGTCATGCCATAAAAAGGCGGTTTAAACCCCTCAATAAGCAAGCCCCACCACATGTCATTTTCTCCAAAATTGATAGGGCCATTCATGGCTTTCATACCATGAGCAGTAAGCCAGGTAACTGCTTTATCAAACAGTATATTAGCTGCGTCCTGAGAGTCAATACATTCAAAAAAACCACACCCACCGGTAGGCACATCTTCTTTAAACACTTTTTTATCATTGATAAAAGCAGCTATTCTTCCAATAGTTTTTCCGCTATTATCGTTTAATATCCAGCGAGTGCATTTCCCAAATTGAAAAAAATTGTTCTTTTTAGGATCAAAAACAGACTCTATATCATTTTGAAGCGGGCATACCCAATTGGAATCATCCCTATATATATCAAAGGAAAGTGAGAAAAAGGCTTCTTTTGTGGTATTATTATCAACTTCAATTAACTGCATACTGATCAATTATGGTGTAAAATTACCGAATCGAGATTAATGTATGGTTAGGTGGGCTAAAAATAAAGGGGAATTGTACCTTTGACATAATTTTTTACATATGCTCAGTTCGATTATTAGAGATAAGACCAAGGCAGCACTTATTCATTTATATGGAATAGAGACTGAAAAATGTGAGTTTCAGGTTAATCCCATCAAACAAGACTTCACTGGAGATTATACTATCGTCCTCTTTTCACTAATTAAAATCCTGAAAATCAGTCCAGATAAGTTAGGAACTGAACTCGGGGAGTACCTGCTCAAAGAAAATAACCATCTCATTTCCGAATTCTCAATAATCAAAGGTTTTTTAAACTTAACCATTGAGTCTAGTTATTTCGTCGATTTGCTCAACAAATCTTATCAAGATGTATGTTTTGGGAAATTGCCATTAAATGGCAAGCGAATAATGGTTGAATATTCTTCCCCAAATACCAATAAGCCACTTCATCTAGGACATCTTAGAAATAATTTTTTAGGTTGGAGTATTGCAGAAATTTTAAAAGCAAACGGCTATGAGATAGTCAAATCGTGTATCGTTAATGACAGAGGTATTCACATTTGCAAAAGCATGATTGCTTGGTTAAGGTATGCCAATGGAGCAACACCATCCTCTACAGAAATGAAAGGTGATCACTTTGTTGGCGATTACTATGTAAAGTTCAATGACGCTTATAAGCAAGAGGTAGAAGACCTTATCGCCAAAGGACTTGACAAAACAAGTGCTGAAAAAGAAGCTCCTATCATGAAGGAGACACAACAAATGTTACTTGATTGGGAAAATGGCAAGGAAGATGTTATGAATCTTTGGCGAAAAATGAATCAATGGGTTTATGGGGGATTCGATGTTACCTACGAGAGAATTGGTTCGGATTTCGATAAAACGTATTACGAAAGTGATACGTATCTATTAGGAAAAGATACCGTCAACCTTGGATTAGAAAAAAAGGTTTTTTATAAAAAAGATGATGGAAGTGTTTGGATTGATCTTACTGACGAAGGACTTGATGAAAAACTCGTATTAAGAAAAGATGGAACATCAGTATACATCACACAGGATATTGGACTAGCTCAAAAAAAATATGAAGAATATAAAATTGATCAAAGCATTTATGTGATTGGTGATGAGCAGAATTACCATATGAAGGTGTTGCAATTAATTTGTAAAAAACTAGGACTTCCATATGCTTCGGGAATACATCATCTATCTTATGGAATGGTTGAATTACCTACCGGAAAAATGAAAAGTAGAGAAGGAACGGTAGTTGATGCAGACGACCTCATCAAGGAGATGATTTCAATATCAAGTCAACACACTCAAAGTTTAGGGAAAGTAAACGATTTTGAAGAAGACGATCTTACTACCTTGTATGATACGATTGGTATAGGTGCATTAAAATTCTTTTTACTGAGAGTTGACCCCAAAAAGAAAATGATATTTAATCCAGAAGAATCTATCGATTTTCATGGCTTTACTGGTCCGTTTGTTCAATATGCCTACGCCCGAATCCGATCAATTTTAAGAAAGAATATTACTGAAATAGCCCCATGCCCATTGAATAGTGAGCTATTGCCAATGGAAAAAGAATTACTTCTTTTACTAGAACAATACGAAACCATACTCATTCAGTCAGCACATGAGTTGAATCCATCTATAATTGCGATTTATCTATTTCAATTGGCGCAGTTATTCAATTCATTTTATGCAGCACATTCTATTTCAAATGCTGAGACAGAAGAAAAGAAACAGCTTAGGTTAAAAATATCAAGCTTAACATCTGTAGTTCTATCCTCAGGCATGCAATTATTAGGAATAAAAATGCCTGAGAAGATGTGATTCAAACATCCTCTCAGGCACTATTTTTTAATCAGCAAATTTAGTTAACGTGATCCTGGCATTCCTTTTACAGATCTAAATTGTTTTAAACTAGGGTCCATTTCAATTGCTTTGTTACAAAGTGTTTGCCCGTTATTTTTATCCCCTGTTTTTAAATAAGACATACCAATCATATATAAAGCTCTTGCATCTTCTTTATCTAGGTACAATACTTTGTCCCAATAAGTAATCGCTTCTTTATAATTTCCAGCTTTATAGTAGTTGTCTGCAAGGTTATTTAAGATCGCAATATCACCAGGTCTTTTTTCTAAAAGACTTTTCATTAACTCAGTTCCTTTTTCAGGCATACCTGCAGCAACATATGAATTGGAAATATTTTCAATAAAATCATCATCAATTTTATAGCCTTTTTCTATTGCTTTTTCGAAGTAAACAACTGCTGATTTATCATCATTCATAGCTGAATAGGCCATTGCCATTTCGTTTAATAGTCGTGAATTACTCTGATCTAGTTCTAATGCAGCTGAATAGTAACGAACTGCTGCTTTAAAATTACTCATATCCACTAAAGCTCTTGCAAACAAGGTAGGAATCTCGGTATTCTTAGGATCCTCTTTAGATGCAGCTTCTAAATACGTGAAAGAATTCGCATAATCCTCTTTTTCATAAAAACTCTTTCCAATCATATAATTTAAGCGATTCACATTATTAATCGCAAGAAGCTGTGTACCATATTTGATTGCATCATCCCATCTTCTGTATGAAAAGAATATTTCTGTTACTTTTTGTAGGGATACTATGTCTTTTGGGTTAGATTCAAGAACTGTTAAAAAGCTTTTCCTTGCTAAGTCATATTGCCTAGTTTCAAGTGCTTCAAGTCCAAGCAACCTATTTGCTTCAACCAGTTTTGGGTTGGCAGCAACTGCTTTTTGGAAATACTCAAGCGCCATTTTATGACGTCCGGCTTCTTTTTCTGAATTTCCTTTCTGTAAATAAGATTGTACACTGTCGTAGTTTTCAATCGCATAGGTGAATGAAAACGACATAAATAGCAAGCTAAGTAGGGTTATCTTTTTCATGGGGTTGGATTTTATATGAAGAAAATTTCTTCATAATACATCCAGATAACGGCGGAAGGCAGATCTTTATTTCATTTTTACCCTGATTTTCAAGATTTTCAGCATAAATCAAGTCATTATTCACGTAATTTCCCGTACCCCAGAACTCGGTTAAGTCACTATTAAAGATTTCTTTCCATACCAATGGTGGGCCAGAAAGGGTTATTTTCCAATCAATTCTTTCCTGAGGAGTCATATTTAGTACAATGAGTAGATCATCATTTTCGTCCGTGCCTTTTCGAATGAATGATATGACTGATTCAGATCGATGATTCAAATCCAGCCATTCAAATCCTTGATTATCAAACTGTTTTGAATAAAGTGCAGGTTCTTGTTTTAACAGATTAGCTAGGGCAGAGACACAGGTTTTTAAGCCTTTGTGTGAGTCAAATTGAAGTAAATCCCATCGAAGAGCTGTTTTGTAATCCCATTCAACCGTTTGCCCAAATTCATTTCCCATAAAGAGTAATTTGGTCCCAGGGTGCGCGAACATATACGTATAGAGAAGCCTAAGGTTGGCGAATTTCTGCCAATCATCTCCTGGCATTTTAAAAATCATGGGAGATTTACCATGTACTACCTCATCATGGCTAAATGGAAGCATGAAATTTTCGTCGTAATAGTA
>CAMCBE010000051.1 GCA_945872805.1 Chitinophaga pinensis
AGTTCCTTGGCAACCCAATAACGAAGTTCCTCTAACAGTATACACTGCATCAGTAATTGGTGAAATAGAAGGTTGCTCGCAAGTAGTACAACTCAAGCCAGGACCAGAAATCCAATCGTATGAATTTGCTCCAGATGGCTGCAATGTCATTAGAGGACCAATGCAAAAGATTGTATCATTCCCTGCGTCGACAGCGGGAAGTGGATTCACTACATAGTTAAGCAAAGCAGTATCAACACAACCCTTCTCATTTGTTGTATACAGTTTTATGGGATATGTGCCCGCCTTTCTAAATTGTTGAGCAGGTGGCAATGCCAATAATGAGCTTTGCCCATTTGTGAAATCCCAAAAATAACTCACTATGGGTGAGCCTATGGATCCATTATCTTGTGATTGAAAGATTACCATCCCTTCTTCGCACACTTGATTTAAATCTGAACGTATCGCCATATCTGGACCTGGCTGCACTTCAACCAATTTTTCCCTAATCTTTAATGAAGACCGACAACCACTGGCTGAGATCGCAGTAAATTTGACATCGTATAATCCAGGACTTGTATAAAAATGAGATGAGGGATTGCCTGTTCCAATTGCCCCATCACCATAATCCCACTCCCATCCAGTGATTGCCTCATTAGCAAGGGAGATGTCTTTAAAGGTAACTAGGCCTCTCTCACAAAAAAATGGAAGTATTGGGTCTGGCTTGAACAAGGGCAAAATGGATACAGCTTTAATACCGTGTGTCATTTGCAATGGAACTGTACAAAAATTATCATCTGTGATTGAGATTTGAGGTTGATAAAACCCTGAATCCACATACACATGAGAATAAGGTAATACCGTATAAGGCATTAGCGAATTAAACTGTCCATCTCCATAATTAATGGTTACAAATTTGGTATTGGTTGAGGTAATGGTAAACAGCCCGGTATAATTTGGATCACATAACGTATTTTGAAAATCATAGGTACCAACTGGCCCTTTTACCGTTATTTTATATGGGCCAAAATTACTCGTACACCCCCCAGGACTAGTAACTCTGAGAAACACATCGAAAGTACCAGGTCGTGTATAAATATGTGTAGGGTTAGCTTGAAATGAACGAGCCCCATCTCCAAAAGTCCATTCATAGGTACTAGCAAATGAACCGGTAAAATGAAATCCCGCTTGAAATGGATAGCATTCACCAATATCACTGTCAGCAATAAACTCTGCTAGAGGATTTGCTATCTCTATATAATCCGGTTTCGTTAAACTTACTTTACACCCATAGAAATCTTCTACCTGCACTATGATTGTTTTCTTTCCCACTGTATTATAGACAACGGGTGCAGGATTTTCTGTTGACGAGATTAGCAAATCATCAAAATCCCAAGAAACCGTCTTTAAACTTACATTTTTAGTGAGCTGAAACTGAATTGGCCCACCAGGACAACTTTGTGTTGGTGCGGTGAAATCAATAATTGGCTTTGTGATGGTAACGAAAAGCGTTTGAATAGTGGAAGTACATCCAATATCATCCTTTGAAGTCAATCGAACGGGATACCTTCCTGGAGTTGCAAATGTATGTTGAATCGGGCCAGATAATATATTCTGTGTAGGTGTCCCATCTCCAAAGTCCCAAAACCGCTCAATGATATTATTTACTCCATCACTCGTCGTTTTGTCTTCAAATCGAACAGTGGTAAGCTCACATCCCGACCGAGGTGAATTGGTGGCAAAGGCATAGTCTGCCTTAGGACCTCCTATAAATAAATTTTGAATTGGGGTTATATAACTACAACCGTTTACATCAGTCACTTTTAATTGAGTGGGATAGATTCCTCTTCCGCCATTCGCGCTATATAGGCAAAGTTTTTTCAAATCTACTGAATATATCTGAGGCTTTATTGTATAGCCACAACCCAGGTCCCATTCGTATTTACTCACCATAGCTGGATTTTCTACCTTGGCAATCAAATCCACTTTTGAGTCGCCTATACAAATTGGATTTGCTGATGGTGAAAACGATACTTTTTGTTCATTAGCGACTTTAATTGTAGCCGACCGAGTGTACTCACAATGAGTGTCCCCCATATCTTTTACCGTCAATGAAACAGTATACACTCCATTCGTTGTGTAGGTATGTGGTGGTAAATTAGCTTGCTTAGAAGTGAAGTCTTGAGATGTCCCATCACCGAAATTCCACAATTCATAATCTATTTTACCTGTTGAATTATCAATAAATTTCCTTTGTAAAGGGCTATTACAATCATTGAGAACATTGAAATAAGCAATGACACCAATTACAGATACTTTAAACTGTCCATCTGTTGAATTTGCACATCCATTATTATAAACGGTCAACGTAGCATTAAAGTCGCCTAAATAACCAAACTGCTTTGATAATGAAGGATCTTTAGATTGCGTACCATCAGAGAACTCCCATTTAAAGCCAGTTAGTCCACTTGTACTTGTACTAAACTTGAAAGCAAGATTTGCACATTTTATAGGTTGATCCACAATGATGATTGGAATAGGAGGTTGTTTTCCAACCTTTACTTCCCAAGTAAATGGATTCGAAACACATCCTGTATTGGTTGTGACGGATAATGAAATTTTGTATACCCCTTGATCACCAAACATTTCTTCACCAGGAACTTTTGTAGCGTATGTGGTTATTGTTTGGTCAGGATGAATAATTTGCCAATCCCATGCTGTGATTTGAGATGAAATATCAAAATCAGCAAGTGGAATAAATTTTTTAGCACAAAAACTATCAGGCATGTTGGTATATGGTTTATCCAACAACTTTGGCACTTGAACTTGTATAAAATTCACGAAAACAGTTGTATCTGAACACCCAAAACTGTTAACAGCAATCAATGAAACTGTATAATTGCCTGCTTTTGTATACGTATGTGTTGCAGGATTACTGCTTGGCTCTAAAACAATGGGGGTGCCATCACCATAATCAAATTTTCGCTGTGTATTTCCACTAGATAGGTCAGTAAAATTGACAGTAAAAGGTGTCTTACAACTAGAACGATCGGCAATTGGAACATCAAAATTAGCCACTGGAGCTGTGTTGACATTAATATTATATGTCTTAGTAGAACTACAACCAGTATTATATAAAGCAGTCAATGAAATGGTATGGACAACAGCGGCCGTAAAAGTGTATACTAAATTTTTATCATTAAAATTAGGATCTGGTATTCCATCCACAGACCATTGATAACTGGTAGGTGCAGTAGGTGTATTTTTAGGTACAAACGTAAATGAAGTATTCTCACAAGCCGTTAAACCTGCAGGTGTTGAAAAATCAGTTGAGACTGATTTTGGTGGTACCTCAATGGATTTTGAAATGGAATTTTTGCAACCATTCACTGAAGTGACTCTCAAGGTAAGAGTATACGTTCCTGATTGGGGAAAGCTAATATTTGGATATTGCCCTGTGCTGTTGGTCATGGATGCACCCCCATCTATCGTCCACAAATAGGCATTCGCTAAAACAACGTTGGTGGGCTGAACAGGGGTAGATGGGAATTCACAGGCAATTGACAACACAGGTGCATTGAATGAAGCCAAGACAGTAGGATCAACTGTAATCATGTCGGTGAACATAAAGCTAGCAGTGCATCCTGCTTTTGTTGTTACTATCAACGTTGGAGAATATATTGCTGCAACATTATATGTATGACTAGTTGATTTAAGTGATGGCCCTGTAGTGGTAATACCATCTCCAAAATCCCATGTTCTACTCAGGATGGTGTCAACATTATTAACATTCGTAACTGTATCCAAACTAGCATATGGTGTAGTATTATCAGTAAATACAACACCTAATGGCATACATCCTCTATAGTTATTAGAAGTAAATTGTACTGTAGGATTAGCCGCCACAAAAATCATCCCAGTCTTTGAATCTGTATTCCCATTATAGGTTACATCCAATGTAATTTGCCAAACACCTGCAGTTGAAAAGATCATTTGTGGATCTTTAGGATTGCCAGGAGGAGAGAGTTTATGACCTGCGCCATCATCAAATGTCCAGGTATAAATTGGAACCTGCAGCGGATCCAAAGGACTATTATTAAATTTTGATTGATCAAAAAAGTACGCTGGCGAGTTAACACAAACAGATGATTGTGTGGGATTAAAGTTGGCAATAAGTTGAGCTTGCGAAAAGTGAACCGATAGCACTAGCGCTAATAAAGCAATCCCTTTTTTATACTGTGTGGATAATTTAGAAATCGAGGAACATATATCAGCGTTGAAGGCATCCATTTGCTGGTTGATTATTTTGTTTAACACCGCATTCATGTATTATATCGGTTGCCTTTATTAGTGAATTAGAATTATACAAATTTACCAAGTAAATGACAAATAAGTCAAGCTTATTCTACAACCGGTGTCCAACCCTCATACTTACCATTGTACCGTTTTGATGCTTTGTATAATGGAACAACAAATTGATCAATCCACTCTAGTGATAGTACCGCTTTACGTTGCATCTCTAACGTAAATTTATTGGTTTTGGTATCAGGCACTGAAGGCAAGGATAAAATCTCAAAACCTGTCCATGGTAAATTTTTCAAAAAATCTTCCCTGTCTTTTAACGTAGGGAACGTAAATGAATGATGAACCATAAATGACTGATGCCTTTTGGCATCATCTTTGAACATAAGCTCAATTTGACGTCTTCCATAAATTCTAAGTAACTCAAATTCAGAAGGATACAAAACCGTAAAAAAATTATCCCATTTGGGATCTTCTTTGGCCTGACTCAACCACTCATACCCCGAAAAACTAGCCATTGCGGCAAATACACTTTTTTCAAAACCAATCGTGTCTGGTGCATAAAAATAAAACTCCCTTAATCCTCGTTGAGTAAATCGACCTGTGAAAATCGCTCCAGTTTCCTTCCCTAAATGATAAATCAATGAATCTTCCATGCTTAACAAAGGGGCATATTCCTCTGGATAAGGCATTCCTTGGGTATCTGGATTCTTTATTTTTGTTCTTAAGATGATAACAAAGGGCCTCTCCTTAATAGGGGCTTTGGAAGATAGCCCTAGATCAACATTAACAGACACTGGCTTTCCATCTACCGCTAGCACATAATTCTCCCAATCGTGTTGAATTTTCTGGGATTGAGAGAAAAGAGATAGGTGCAAAAAGGCAACGATCAAATATCTTCGCATAAGAGAATGAGGAGGAGGTTAAAAAAGTAAAGTAATTTCAATTCTAACAAACAACGAAATAAATGCAAAGCCTTCAACAGATAATTAACGTTTTAGAAACAGTTGCGCCGTTGCCATTACAAGAGTCATATGACAATAGTGGACTTGTTTACGGTGATCCTACTAAAATAATTAATAAGGCGATTGCAGCCTTGGATTTAACGGAGGAGGTAATACAGGAAGCGATAACACTAAAAGCAGAACTTATCATTCTGCATCATCCCCCCATATTCAAGCCAATTAAGCGCCTTTCTCATCAGGACTTAACTTCCCAGCTACTCATACAAGCCATTAAGGCTGATATAGCAATTTATGCTTGCCACACGAACTTAGACAACGTTTTATGGGGTGTAAATGGAGAAATAGCAAAACGATTAGGCATAAAAAATTTCGAGGTCTTATCACCCATGAATAGTACTCATCAAAAATTAGTCACATTCGTGCCTATTGAAAACCTTGAGGCGGTTCGTGAAGCCTTATTTTCCATTGGGGCTGGAGCTATTGGAAATTACCATGAATGCAGCTTTGTATCATCTGGAGAGGGAACATTTCTTCCCAAAGAAGGTGCTAATCCTTGGATTGGAAAAATAGGACAGCGGCATACTGAAAAGGAAAGCCGACTTGAAATACTCTTCCCTATTCATCTAAAACAACAGATCTTGGATGGCTTACACAAGGCACATCCCTATGAAACAGTTGCCTATGATCTGGTATCGCTTGACAATACTTTTTCCCAATTTGGAGCTGGTGTGATTGGTAATTTACCAGAATCCCTGGAGGAACCGCAACTTTTAGACCTCCTTAAATCGACATTCAAGACTAGCGTCATCAGGCATAATTTATTAACCAAACGCACCATAAGCAAAATTGCCTTATGCGGAGGGTCTGGCAAGTCATTGATTATAAATGCATTAAGCAAAAAAGTAGACGCATACATCACAGCAGATTTAAGTTATCACGATTTTTTTATCCCAGGAAACCGGATGCTTTTGGCAGATATTGGGCATTATGAAAGCGAACAATTTACATCCGACAGGCTTGTAGCCATTCTAAATGAAAAATTCCCTAACTTTGCCGTCCTTAAATCAGGTGTAAATACCAATCCAGTTAATTACTTTTTATAACTCAATATGGCAACCGCAAAAGAATACTCCGTAGAAGAAAAGCTCAGTTCCCTTCTTAACTTGCAAAAAGTTGAAAGTAAACTTGATGAAATCAGCATCTTAAAAGGCGAATTGCCGATTGAAGTGGCTGACTTAGAAGACGAAATACTTGGTCTTCACGCAAGGGAAACTAGAATTGAAGAAGAGATTAATGGCATCAATGAGTTCATTGAGCAAAAAAAACAACTCATTGCAACATCTTCTGACCTCGTTAGTAAGTATGAGAAACAAAGCGATAACGTAAAAAACAATCGCGAGTACGAGGCCATTACCAAAGAACTTGAAATGCAAACCCTAGAGGTTAAACTTGCAGAAAGGCATATCAAGGATGCTAATGAAGAAATTTCTGATAAAGCCAGAATACTCGATGCTGCTAAAAAGAATATTGCAACGAAAGAAGCAAACCTTAAAGTAAAAAAAGGTGAGCTAGATAAAATCATTGCTGAAACAGAAAAAGAAGAAGCTGCTCACAAAGTACTTGCAGATAAAGCGCGTACTTCAGTTGACCCAAGACTCCTAGGATCATTTGATAAGATTAGGAATAATTTTAGAAATGGACTTGCCGTTGTTCCTGTTGTAAGAGATGCCTGTGGTGGTTGCTTCAACGAAATTCCTCCTCAACGTCAAAGTGAAATACGTCAACACAAAAAAATTATCGTTTGTGAAAACTGTGGTCGTATTTTGGTTGATGAAGAAGCTGCTACAGTAAAATAAGCAACGAATTAAATCATATCAAAAGCGATCCAGCCTTAAGCTGGATCGCTTTTTTGTTTTATACTAAATCCACTAATGTCTTTTAATACATCAACGCATTCTGATTCGTTTGATTTCTGTATACCAATTTCATAGCGACAAAACAACTGTATTTCTTGTGAGTGAATAGAACACCCAAATTTCCTGATGATTTTTAATACTTCATTCACTATCGTATAATCAAATTCAAGTTCATATAAAATCTCAACGGGCTTTTTAACCAACGGCGTAAGCTGTAACGCCATAGAGGCCGAACTCTTATACGCATTAATTAATCCAGGAATACCAAGCAGTGTTCCTCCGAAAAATCGAATGACAATAACACATACATTCGTCAATTCTTTTGAATCAATCTGCCCCAGAATAGGACGCCCTGCAGAACCTGATGGTTCCCCAGCATCTGACACACGATAAGTCTGTCGATCTGCACCTATTCTATAGCCAAAGCAAAAGTGAGACGCTTTAGGCTGCTCTTTTTTTAACTGCAGCAATACTTTTTTAAACTCATCAATAGATTGCACAGGAAACGCATAGGCTATAAAACGACTTCCCCTATCGGAAAATTCTGCAGTAGTAGCCTTTTCAATAGTCTGAAAAAAATTAGGATCCACCATGCGTTATGTTAATCTAAAATAATAATGCAATCGACTGTGACCTATAACAATCTCTGCAGAGGATTGTATGTGATTTGGGATTCTTGGTGAAGCTAATCCTTTTCCTATACGCATAGATTCGTTTGTAATGACGCGTATTTCATCCCATAACTCACCCTGAATAAAAGAGGTCAACAATGTTGCTCCTCCTTCAATAATTATACTTTGAATATTCATTGCATAAAGTCGATTCAATATATCAGCAAGTGACTTTTTCTCCCTAGGCATTTTGATATACTGAACTGAACCTAAGATATCATCACGCTCATGATTAATAACAACTGTTGGTAACCCATCTTGAAAAATTCTCAACCTTAATGGTAATCGCAGGTTGAAATCAAGTACAATACGCAATGGACTAGCGCCAGAAGCAAGTCGATTTGTAAGCAATGGGTCATCCAATAATGCAGTATCTGTTCCAATAAGAATCGCTTGTTCTTCAGCCCTCCATTGGTGAACTTGCTTATTCACTTCATCATCCGTTATCAACAAACGAGTTGAATCTAGATTCCCCATGAAACGATCCATAGTCTCCGCCCACTTCAAGATAACATATGGCCTACTCCGCTCATGAAAAGAAAAAAAACGCCTATTTTGTAACCGTGCTTCTTCACGCAAAACACCCAGCTTCACCTCAATACCAGCATCAACGAGCTGCTTAATTCCTTTTCCATCTACTTTACTATGTGGATCTTGAACAGCCACCACCACCCGCTTCACACCCTCCTTAATTATCCTCTCCGAACAAGGGGGCGTTTTTCCATGATGTGAGCAAGGCTCAAGGGTTACATAAAGTGTCGCTTTGGGGATCAAGTGTTTTTGATCATCCTGAACTGAGTTGAAACAATTTACTTCTGCATGGGCTTCTCCAAACCGTTGATGATAGCCGCTCCCAATAACGACTTCCTTATACACGAGCAAAGCTCCGACCATAGGATTGGGGGCAACATGTCCAATCCCTCTCTCTGCTATCAACAGCGCTTGAGCCATAAATATTTCATCGACTAAATCCATAAAAAAATCACGATGGTGAAAATTACATCATAAAACATTTTTGATAGATGTTCTATGATTCTGATGATGAGCGCAAAGTTAATTGATTTACATTTGGGCGTGCACATTAAAGCAGCATATCATCAACTTAGCGAAGACATTAGCCCCCTCTATGATAGCAGGGAAGCAAAAAATATTGCTGACTGGATCATGGAGGAATTAACTGGGTGGGACCGCTCAAAAAGACTGATACATCAAGATAAATTACTTGACGAAAGTCAAATAGAAAAATTAAATACTTACACAAAGGAACTACTAGTAGGGAAACCCATTCAATACATTTTAAGTAAGGCATGGTTTATGGGAAGCTCTTTTTATGTAGATGAACGTGTACTCATTCCAAGACCCGAAACAGAAGAACTGGTTGATCTAATTAAACACAAATACCAAGATGTAAAAAATGTAGACCACCGTCAAATTAGAGTAGTCGATATTGGAACGGGTAGCGGATGCATTGCCATATCCTTAAAGAAAAT
>CAMCBE010000052.1 GCA_945872805.1 Chitinophaga pinensis
GTTAGCCTCGACACTGGTTTTTTTATTGCCTTTTTTGTTCACTATGGCTCAATATGCTGAAGATTCAATTATGTTCAAACGGATTTCAGATGAAATATTTATGAATGGAACGGCTTATTCGAACTTAAGGATTCTCTGTAAAAAAATTGGTCCACGTCTTTCTGGTTCAGCTGGTGCGGCAAAGGCAGTTGCAGAAACAGCACGTATGCTCAAGGAGGCTGGTGCCGATACAGTCTATCTTCAACCTTGTATGGTGCCTCATTGGATTCGTGGTGATAAGGAAATCGGGAAAGCGATTTTACAAAGTGGAAAGATTATGTATTTGAATATAGTTGCTCTAGGCAATGCTGTAGGTACAGGTACGTCAGGCCTCACTGCTAATGTGATAGAGATTAAGAGTTTCAAAGAAATGGAGGAATTTGGGGTTCAGAAAATAAAAGGGAAAATTGTGTTTTTTAACTTTAGGATGGACCCTAGGCACATCAACACGTTTACGGCATATGGCGAAGCTGGGGTGTATAGAGTAAACGGCCCATCGAAAGCTGCTGCCTTTGGTGCAGTAGGTGTTATAGTGAGAACGCTATCTCCTGCAATAGATGACTTACCCCATACTGGAGTAACTGTATATGAAGAGGATAAACCTAAAATTCCTGCGGTTGCAATCAGTACACTTGGAGCCGTTGAACTTAGCAAAGCATTAAATAGTGGATTGGTAAAATCAATCTACTTAAAAACAACTTGCAAAATGTTAGCTGAAGAGCCTTCCTATAATGTAGTTGGTGAAATGAAGGGTTCTGAATTTCCAAACGAGATAATTACTGTTGGCGGCCATCTCGATAGTTGGGATTTAGCAGAAGGGGCACATGATGATGGAACGGGTTGTATGCAGAGTATTGAAGTACTAAGGGTATTTAGAGCACTTGGCATTCGTCCGAAAAGAACTATACGGGCGGTGATGTTTATGAATGAAGAAAATGGTTCACGTGGGGGTGATGCGTATGCTGAGATTGCAAAAAAGGAAGGAAAAAAATTCATCATGGCTATGGAGAGTGATGCGGGTGGATTTACACCTAGAGGATTTGGCTTCACGTGCGATCAAACTAAAAGCCTTAAAATCATGTCATGGAAGAATTTATTTCAACCCTATGGCGCAACAGAATTTACACTAGGTGGTGGAGGGGCTGATATTGGACCGTTGATTGAGTTAGGTACTGCTACTATCGGGTTCAATCCAGACTCTCAACGTTATATGGATCTTCATCATGCCCGCACCGATGTATTTGAATCTGTTAGTGAAAGAGAGCTCAATTTAGGCGCGATTGTAATGTCGCAAATGATATACTTGGTTAGTCAGCAAGGTCTTTGAGGTAATTTTACTTTTATGTAATTCCTTTTTGATTATCTATATGGCTATCTGCCGATGAGAAACATGGCAGGCTCTTTTGGTATTTCAGGGATTTGTTTTTTCCAATCAGCAACTGTTTTCGTTTTAATCCATTCGGTTTTGGAGCTTAAGTTGAAGGCAATACAAACTTTTGTTTCCTGCTTACAAATTTTAAGTAATGCGTTTAGTAGGCTGTTGTTTCTGTATGGTGTTTCAATGAAGAGTTGAGTGCAATTGTCGACTGTCGCCTTTTTTTCTAATTCCTTTATTTTCTTTTCTCGTTCTCCAGATTCTATTGGAAGATACCCATTGAAGGTAAAAAACTGGCCATTCATTCCACTGGCCATGAGGGCTAGTAATATTGAGCTAGGTCCACTTATTGGTTTAATAAGTATACCTAATTCTTGGGCGCATGAAATTATTTTTTGACCTGGATCGGCAATACCTGGGCAGCCAGACTCACTTACTAGGCCAATTGTTTTTTTCTGTTGAATACACTTTTTGAATAGTTCAAGTGATGCCTCTTCTTTTTCTTCTATCGTATGCCAATCTCTGCTATCAATGTTGAAGGTTGGATCAATTTTTTTGAAAGCTCTTCGAGCAGTGCGGATATTTTCTACAAAAAAAACCTGACATACATTTATTTTCTCAACTAGGTACTCAGGTAATGTATCGTATCCATCTTCTGCTAATGCAATAGGTAAAAGGTAAATCACTGAATCCATGCTATTTATTTATTGAAGTCTTATTTCTTTAGATTTAAATTCCTGCATAGTAATGGCGGAGGCTATTATTGCATAGGATGGAGCAAATATCCATCCTATGATAACAGCAAAATGCATGAGGTAGAATATAATTCCATTCCCAATGGCTAATCCCTTATGGTTGCTAATAAACTCAGTTGCTTTAGAGGAATTCATCTTGTTCCCTTCGCATGAATAATCTATCATAGAAAATCCATAGTAGTAACATTCTATCATGACCGCTAGGATAGGAGTAGCCCAACCGATTATTGGAAGTAAGGATAAAAAAATTATGGAGACTACATATACTGTTTGCCATAATGAATTTCGAATAGCAATACGGACGCCTCTTTCTACATGAGTTAAATATTTTTTTAAATCAAATCTGTATTCATTCCCCTCAAGTATTGAAAATGTTTTATCACTTAAAAAGACAAATAGTGGTGCGCCGATAATCAGCCATATATATTTAAAGAGCGAAAAGTAAAGAAGCATTAAGATTAGCCAAAGAACAACGCCTCCAACAGCAAATAAAAATCCGAGCCAACTGCTGTGTAATTTATCAAGCCAACTTTGTAATCCGGTATCTATAGTTAGATAAGAGATTACTGCTGTAGCTGATTTGCCGAAAAAATAAATACTTACACCAAATAAAATAGCATAAAATATCCCTGGAATGAAAATCCATTTCCAAAGCTTGTGTTCTTTTACAAATTCATGCGCGTTGAAATAAGACTGAATTGCTATAATAATTTCCTTTAGCAAGCAATAGGTATTTAGTTAATGGCAAAATACACAAATAAAGTGACTCCAAATTAATGTCGAGGTTATCTAACGACTTCAAATTTTTAAGGAAAAGTATATCTTCATGAAAATAATATACGTGAAAACGGAAAAATATTCACATATAGGGCCGACTGTCTCGTTTTTGATTGGGCCATTATTGTTTTTATTCATACTATTCTTTAACCCGTTAAACGTTGATGTATCAGCAAATCGAGTATTAGCTGTGGCGGCATTGATGATTTCCTGGTGGATAACAGAAGCTATTCCTATGCCTGCTGTTGCCATTATCCCTTTGGTGCTTTTCCCTTTACTTGGAATTTCAAAAATTTCAGAAACTGCTGCTCCGTATGCTAATGAAGTGATATTTCTTTTCATGGGAGGATTTATGATAGGGCTAGGAATTGAAAAATGGAATTTACACAAACGCATTGCGTTGTCTATTGTGCGATTTACTGGTACCGGGGGAAACCGTATTATTTTAGGGTTTATCATTGCTACTGGATTTATAAGTATGTGGTTGAGTAATACCGCTACCACTATGATGATGTATCCGATTGCTCTTTCAGTTATATCTGTGTTGAACGCTAAACATGCTTCTGAGAAACAGGTACGAAATTTTTCTATTTGTATTATGCTAGCTATAGCATATGCTTCTAATTTCGGTGGAATAGCAACGGTTATAGGTACGCCACCTAATGTTGCTTATGCCTCATTCATGAGTAAGAGATATGGATATGATATTTCGTTCTTCAATTGGATGCTTGTTTGTATGCCCATAGCCATTCTATTATTAGCTGCTCTTTATGTTGTTTTAATCAAGATATACCCCAATAAAATTGCATCAAGTAATGAGATCAAGTCACACATTCAGGACGACTTGCAAGCGCTAGGTCCTATGACTACTCCTGAAAAAAGGGTCTTGTATATTTTCTGCACTACTGCGTTGTTGTGGATTACTCGTGACTTGATTAATAAAACAGGTCTTTTAAAATTAGATGATAATATGATTGCTGTTTTTGGGGCCCTGTTGCTCTTCATCGTTCCATCAGGAAATAAAAATGGGATGAGCAATAAATTATTAGTGTGGTCCGATACTTCCAAAATGGCATGGGGTATTTTGCTTTTATTTGGAGGTGGTATTGCACTCGCGGGGGCATTAGAGAAAGTAGGACTGATTGGGATGTTAGGGAAATGGTTGAGTGGTTTTTCCGGTACTTCTTTAATAACGTTGATCCTAGTAGTAGCTATTCTTTCTATTTTTATAAGTGAAGTAATGAGCAACGTTGCTCAGGTAATCGTATTTGCCCCGGTTGTTACTGGTATCGCTGAGGCTTTACATATGAATCCATTTTTACTTGGCATACCTATGACCTTGGCGGCAAGTTGTGCTTCTATGATGCCCATGGGCACACCGCCTAATGCAATCGTTTTTTCAAGTGGGCATATTAAACTAACAGAGATGATTAAAACAGGATTTGTGATGAATCTTATAAGTATTATTCTAATTGTTTTATTCAGCTATTATGTGGTGCCCTTAGTCTTGACTTTCCCCAAGTAATGATATTAGAATTTAGGGCAGTTTATTTTTTTTCTGAGAGGGTCTTTGTACTGTCCTATATAAATAATGGATAACTCCGATCCTCCTTTTGATTGGGATGCGGTTTTAAGAGATGATGCGTTAAGGTCATATGAAAAACCAAAACGAAATCCATTCAACTCAAGTCCTAGGTATGGTATAAATGCATCATTTAGTCTATACCAGCCTCCAGCATACAGTTCAATAGGATTGTTTTCTTCAAAATTTAGATTCCAGGCCATAGTTGCACCTGCAAGTGTTTCCGTTGCTTTGGCTTGTCTTTGATGAATAAGACTAAAATGAACTGCTTTAAATTGACTAAGCGGAACATATCCACCACCATGAATTGTAGACCGAGAGTTTAGGAGATAGTTGCCTCCAAGAAAAGTTTCTGAAGGTCGATTTATGTGATAAAATGAACCACCAAGATAAAAGCTATTTTCGCCATTCGTACTTAATGCATAGATGATACCTGTGTTGAAGTCGAAATAATTGATTGAAAATGGCGTATTGCCAAAAACTTCAGAGGTGACCCCAGTAAAGCCAAGCGAAGTAAGTTCATCTTCAAAATCAGCTTTTCTTAGGTCAAGACGTTTATTTGCGAACGTTCCTTGAAAGCCAATAGTGATTTGATTTCGTCCGTCTTCATCTAGTGATTTTGAATATGCTGTTGAGATGCTATAAAAACTGTTATTGAGTATCTTGTTACCACTTTGATCATTCATTGCAAGTACGCCAATTCCCCAGGTATCATTCTCAGGCAGTTGCTTATTTAAAATGGAAAAGTCATATGAAGCAGTGGATGTTGTAAATGCGTTGTTTATTGTTGGCCATTGTTTTTTATAGTTTCCAGCAACTCTATACGTTCCATTGAATTTGCCTGTGAAAGCTGGGTTTAGTGTTAGAGGGGAAACAAAATATTGTGAAAAATGAGGATCTTGAGCATACCCTATCGAGGCCTGAAGAAATAAGGCGGTGCAAATGTATTTTAATAATGAATGTTTAGGTTTCAACAAAGTACCTTGATTTAAGATTGAAGCTTTTCGCCAAATGATAAATCACCTGCGTCGCCCAGCCCCGGAACGATATAGCCTTTAGCCGTTAGCTCTTCATCAATTGCTCCACACCAAATTTTTACATGAGGTTCATGTCTTCTCAAGAAATCAATCCCTTCTGTGCAGGCTATTACAGACACCACATGAATTTGTTTGAAGTTCCCTTCTCTTCTTAGGAAAGCAATTGTTTTTACTAGTGATGCACCAGTTGCAAGCATAGGATCACAAAGAATCAATATCCGGTCTTCAATGACAGGGCATGAAATATATTCTAGGCTTATGTCGAAGCTGCCATCTCCATGATGCTTTCTATACGCAGCAATAAATGCATTATCGGCTTTGTCGAAATAATTCAACATGCCTTGATGAAGTGGTAATCCAGCTCGGAGTATTGTAGCTAGTACAGGCTGTTCGGTTAACACTTTTTGTTTTGCAATTCCAAGTGGGGTGGTGATGTCTTGTTCTTCAAATGGAAGTTCCTTGCTTATTTCATACGCAGCCACTTCCCCTATTCGTTCAATATTTCTCCTGAATCGCATTCTGTCAACTTGAATGCCCATATCCCTTAACTCACCGATCCAATTACTTACCAACGAATGGCGTTCACTTAAATTAATGATCATACATTGCTTATTTTCGGGTTGGAATATGACAAAACTAAACCCTTTGGCATTTATATCCTATCAATAGGCCCTTTATTTCATGCTTAAAACGTTGTTAATAGTAATAAAATGATTTATCGTGTAATTGGTTTAATGAGCGGTAGTTCATTAGATGGACTAGATATCGCATATATTGAGTTTGAGGAAAAAGCGGGTAAGTGGACGTATGCCATCTTAGAAGCTGAATGTATTTCCTACTCTCCTTCATGGGAGAATAGCCTTGCGACTGCACAGCAGCTGCCTGCAATAGAGTTAATTGCTTTGCACTCAACCTATGGTCATTATCTTGGCGAAGCTGTAAATCGCTTTATTCAGGCCTCTAATCTCGAATTTAAGGTTGCCTTAATCGTTTCACATGGACATACTGTATTTCATTATCCGGGGTTATTTACTTTCCAATTAGGCGATGGTGCGGCAATTGCAGCTAAAACCAGCTTACCCGTTGTATCTGATTTACGGGCTATGGACATAGCATTAGGTGGACAGGGAGCGCCGATAGTACCCCTCGGAGAGAGGGTTTTGTTTGAAGGCTATGATTTTTTTCTAAACATTGGAGGTATTTCTAATTTATCATATAATGCCCCTACTCAACTGGACGCATTTGATGTGTGTCCTGCTAATAAAGTGCTTAATCTGTTAAGTATTGAAATTGGAAAAGAATTTGATGCAGAGGGTATGATGGCATCATCGGGTAGAATTCATGAGCAGTTATTTAGTCAACTCAATGAATTACCCTATTACAAGCAAGAATATCCCAAGTCGCTTGACAATTCCTTTGGCATCGATATTGTATATCCACTTATTAAATCTCACTCAATCCCAATTATAGATGCATTGGCAACGTACGTTGAGCATATTGCTTTTCAACTTAGCGTATCTATTTCCATGGTACTTGCTAAGCACAACTTGCCTATTTCTAGTCGAAATTTACTTGTTACAGGTGGTGGAGCTTTCAATGATTATTTAATAGCTAGAATCGAACATCATTTAGCACCTTATTCAATTGAAATAATCCTTCCAGACGAAAAAACAATTCAATATAAGGAAGCACTCATCATGGGGTTTTTAGGAATATTGAGATGGCGTGAAGAAGGTACAGTTATGTCTTCTGTTACGGGTGCCTCTAGGAATAGTATTGGCGGTGCATTATGGATGGGTGAGCATTAGCTTATGAAATGACATGTGGTTTTTATTTAGCTAAGACCTGCCGTATATATTTATTAATATACCTAATGAGGGAAAGCTTATTATTAGGTGTTATAATCAATAACCCCATTTTTTCATGATATCAAGGTCTTCTTTTGCACTATCAATAGGTGCTTGTCCTTGATAAGACTCTTGCTCAACAATGAAGTGTTTTGTTCCCCATTTTTTACCTAAGTCAATGATTTCTTTTACAGGAACTATTCCTTTACCAAGTATTGTAGATTCAAATTCATCGTTCCCCTCTGTAGATTTGATTTCGTCTTTTACGTGCATAGACTCAAATCTACCTGGATATTTTTTCATAATATCCAATGCTTTTGCTCCTCCATTAATCATGTTTCCAATATCCAACTGCTGCATAACTAAGTTAGGGTCTGTCTCACTTAAAATAATATCATACAGGGATTTGCCATCCAATTGTTCTCTAAACTCAAAATCATGGTTATGGTATCCGAATTTCATTCCTGATTTTTGGCAGAGCTCTCCTGATTTATTAAATACATTAAGAAAAGCCTTAAGTTCATTTACGTCTTTTCTCATGCTTTCCTCAATAGATGGACTGATTACGAAAAGTTGACCCATGGTTGCGGCGTCTTCTATGGTATACTTCCAACTATCAGTAAAATCTTTCTTGGAGGCATCCCAATGCTTAGGGCTCATTACCGTATGTCCACTTGGCATCTTCATACCAAGGTCATTAAGGATCTTTTTAAACTCAGTTGCGGTCCAACCATAAAATTTTCTGTCTACATAATTAGCATGCTCAACATGCTTATATCCCATAGCGGAAAGCTTTTGTAAGGTTCCTAGCGGGTCAGCTTTCATGTCGGCTCTTACTGAGTAGAGTTGGATTCCTGTTAATTGGCTCTTTTTAGTGGCTGCAAAAATTTGCTCTTGTAAAAATGCTGTGCCAATGGTTGTAAGAGCAGCATTGTAAATAAATTTTCTTCTAGATTGTTTCATCGTATATTTTTTTTCTGAATCAATGATAGCATTAAGTTACGAAAATCAAACTGATTCTGTTAGAAATGAATGAATTGAAAATTTAGGGTTTAAGAAATCGAGCAGTCCTGCTAGATTTACATTGTCGCATTTTTTTTGGAATTCCAGCATATACTAATTTGCCTCCTTCGTCTCCTGCTTCTGGGCCAAGTTCAATCACCCAATCGGCAGATTGTATAACATCAATATTGTGTTCAATAACTATAATGGAATGTCCTTGGTCAATTAAGGCATTAAATGATTTCAATAATTTTTTGATGTCATGAAAGTGCAATCCAGTTGTGGGCTCATCAAAAATAAATAAAATCTTATCCTGATGCCCTTTCCCTTTACCCAGAAAGCTCGCTAGTTTAACCCGTTGCGCCTCACCACCTGATAGGGTATTGCTTGATTGACCAAGTTTTATATATCCTAATCCTACATCACTCAGTGGTTTTAATTTATTGGATACGTCCTTTTCGTCAATGAAAAATTCAATTGCGTCATCAACGCTGAGTTGTAGAATTTCAAAAATGTTTTTATTTTTATATTGCACTTCTAGCACTTCCTCTTTGAATTTTTTTCCACTACAACTTTCACATACTAAGTGTACATCGGCTAGAAATTGCATTTCAACGGTTTGTTCACCTTCTCCTTTGCAAGCATCACACCGTCCTCCATCTACATTGAATGAAAAATGCTTTGGTAAGTATCCTCTTATTTTGCTTAAGGATTGAGAAGCAAAGAGGTCTCTAACGCC
>CAMCBE010000053.1 GCA_945872805.1 Chitinophaga pinensis
AAATAGCACGGGCTTGATAGCCCGTTATACGCCCATAAGGTGGTCGAAACAACGTTGTTTTAATGAGTCCTTGAGCTTCTGCTACATCATTAGCATATTCATGGGCAGGAGTCTTCCATCCATTCAAATGATGTTGAGTATGATTACCAATGGTGTGACCAGCCGCTAAAATTTGTTCAACAACCCTAGGATATTGCTTGACCCGATCTCCAATGCAAAAAAAGGTGGCCTTAGCGTTATACTCATTTAATAAATCCAATACACGGGGAGTAATATCAGGATGAGGCCCATCATCAAAAGTCAAAAACAACTCGTTAGAGGGAGATTCAATTCGCCAAACTCTTCTTGGATAGAGTTTCTGAATAAATCGGGGAACCCGAGCGGGGATGATCATGCATCCTTATTTTTAAATTTCTCAAAAGCCTCCTTATTCATTTCCTCGATTAAAGTCACTAAATCGGCTTTCCCTGTTTTCTTCTCTGCACTGGTAACCAATATGGGCGGGAGTTCTACCCATGTTTTTTTCATGGCTTCTGCAAACTGACGCACGTGGGCACTTACAACCTTTTGAGTTTCTTTATCCGATTTTGTGAATACAATAGCAAATGGAACCTTCCACTCACCCATCTTATTTACAAAATCAAGGTCAAGCTGCTGAGGAGTATGCCTTGAATCAACCAATACAAAAAGATTAATCAGATTTTCCCTAGAACGAACATATTCACCAATCATCTTCTCCCAACTCTTTCGCTTCGATGCAGAAACTTTGGCAAAACCATATCCTGGAAGATCAACCAAATACCATTGCAGTAATGGAGCATGCTCTTTCGCCCTACTCTCTATAAAAAAATGATTTATCAGTTGAGTCTTCCCTGGAGTGCCGGAAGTCTTCGCTAAATTCTTAATCCCTGTAATCATATTAATCAACGAGGATTTGCCCACATTACTACGACCGATAAATGCATATTCTGGTCGATCTGGCTTAGGGCAAGCTGTATGATCTGGATTACTGATGATGTATGTCGCCTTGGTAAAGATCATGGATTGGTTGAGATTTATAAAAGCTTTAAGACCTAAAGTGGCTAATTTGACTATTTTTGTAGTCATGGGAAAATTCGCTCACGATACTGTCGTTCCTGATATTGCATCAAATTTATCGAAAAAAGAGCAGGTGGCACTCATGTTCAACAGAATTGCTCCTCAATACGACTTTCTTAACCGGTTTTTATCCGCTGGCATTGACATTAGTTGGAGAAAAAAGGCATTAGGAGCCCTCAAAAGCATTAATCCGCAGGTGATTTTGGATGTAGCAACCGGCACTGCAGACGTGGCAATCCTTGCCACTAAACTACTTGGTCCTAAAAAAATCATCGGAATTGACATCTCTGAAGGCATGCTTGACCTAGGAAGAAAAAAAATCAGAGAAGCACAACTGGAAAATACCATCGAGCTACAATTAGGAGATAGTGAGGCGCTGAATTTTGCTGATAATTCATTCGATGCGGTCACCGTTTCATTTGGCGTGAGAAATTTTCAACATCTTGAAAAAGGTCTTTCTGAAATAAATAGGGTACTAAAGCCATGCGGCAAACTGGTCGTGTTGGAATTTTCTCGTCCTTCACTTCCCGTTATCCAACAAATTTACAACCTCTATATGTCAATTGTAGCTCCAGGAATGGGACGACTATTTTCAAAAAACAGAGACGCTTATCAATACCTAAACGATTCAGTTCAAAAATTCCCGGAAGGAAAAGAATTCATCCAAATTCTTTCATCCACTGGGTTTAGCAATACCTCATTCAACAGACTTAGCTTAGGAATATGCAGCATATACATAGGCGAAAAATAATATCACTTACCATATGCCTTTTCATCATGCTGTCATCCTATGCTCAGCATGGGATAGAATTGAATCTCCCCGACCATGATGAAAAAAAATACTATTTTGGCATTGTGTTAGGCTATAACTCTTCTCATTATAACATTACACATCATCCCTATTTTCTTGATCGAGACACGGTTCAGACAGTTAATTCTAAAAATAGTGGCCGTATACATCTAGGCATCATGGCCACTTACCAACTCTCAAAACACCTCGATTTCCGTTTCTACCCATTGAACCTCATATTTAGTGAAAAGAAATTTGGATACTCCCTACGCTATCCAAATGAACAAAGCACTACATATGAAAAGCAAAACGTAGAATCCATTGTAATGAGCTTCCCGTTGCAAGTGAGGCTAAAAAGCGACCGAATAAAAAATTTTCGAGTCTATACCCTTGCTGGAATGAAATACGACTTTGACTTAGCAAGCAATTCAGGTGCGCGAAATTCCGATAACATCGTCAAGGTAAATAAAACAGACTACGGTATTGAGGGAGGGGTCGGCTTCCAATTTTTCTTCCCCTACTTCATCTTATCTCCAGAGATAAAATTCAGCTATGGACTTACCAATGTACATAGCCGAGATGAAAAATTAATCTACTCCAATGTCATTGATAAAATGAACAGCAGAATGATTCTCTTCTCCCTGCATTTTGAAGGAGGGGGGAAATGAGTGAGAAGTTAGAGGATAGAGGTTAGGAGTTAGGAGTTATTTCATAAAAGCGTTCAGCGCAAAGCGCTAAGCGTAAAGCGTGATGCGCTCAGCGTAAAGCGTTTAATAATCATACTCCCTTCGTTGCATATTCCATCGAATCCCAACTGAACCAAATACATTATTGGCTAACTGACCTGCCTTACGTAAATAAAGATTTCCTTCTACAAAAAAATTCTCTTTCACTTCGTAGGCCATCCACAAATTTACATTCAGGTTCTTAACACTTACAGGTGACCCATATTGATATCCATCAAAGGTCGCGCGTGTTTCATTTGATAAAAAGATATTATTTCCGAAATTTTTACCAGCGGTATCTACCCCACTCTGCCAGTAAATCGCCTTGGCTTGCAAAGTCCATTTAGGAAGAGGCTGCAAACGCATAATTGCAATATACTCGCGGATATTAGACATTAACGGATGGGCTATAGGTTGATTATAATGGGTATAATTAGCGATGGTATCAAAATGAGAATACGTAAATGGCCTAATCCAATTCGCTTCCAATTGGAAGTCTAAATTTTTAATCCCTAATGCGTCTATATACTTCAACCCGCCCTGAAAGGCCCATTTATTACCCCACCATCCATTACGTTGCCTGATGTATTTCATATTAAATTCATCAATCAATACTTGGCCATATAGCTGAACACGCTTATTTATATTTGCTTTGGCGTCAAATCCGACGAATGAATTATCTGGACTACCCACTTGCAATTCAGCAACACGTAAAAACATCACAGGATTTAAATAACTAAATTCAAAATGGTCTTGTCGGCCAAAAACAATACTCTCAAAAAGTCCAATGGTTAACCATTTTGGAGCATTGAAACTAATATGATGAATTACCGCATATTTTTTGGGAAACAATGTGTCCTTATCCACCCTTCGTGTGTACTGAGAGGTTAATTCCATAATTCGACTCATATAATTGAAGCGTCCTGCATGAAGATTGAGATTCAAAAACAGATGACTATTTGAATAATCACTTATGAATAAACTTCGGTATCCACTGCCCATGAATAACTTATCATACCCAAATTGAACATCAATAAATTTTGCGGCATTAAAAAACACTGAACCTCTTGCATCAAAATAATCATACCCGGTTTGTTTAAACCGCTTATATAAACCAGCCCCAGGAACTGCACGAAATTCTTCAACACGATCTCTCACAAACAAGGGTGGCTTCTCTTGGGTCTCCGTTAAATAGGCATGAAAGCCGATTTTACCTGCTATAAGAGACCTCACCACGGCTCCTCGCGTATTCAAATAAAGTAACTTATCGGAGAAATCATCATGAATCGCCTGTAATTGAAGAACAGGATTCAAGGCTAGAAAAAAATCCTTTTGATCAATTAATAACAAATTAGCGGGGTCTCTATAAAATGATTTCAGCATTGGCTGCTTACTTTTGAATGCGCTAGAATCATGGCTAACCCATTCTATGTTGTTCAACATAGAACGCGACATGTTATAACGATCAACTGGAGTTAACGAAATGTGCCTACCGCTATCCTGTGCTCGTTGGAGCGAAGCAACCCAAGACTTTCGACTAAATGGCTTCAAAAAGGAAAAATTGATGGAAGGGTCAGTTTGCATTTTTATTTCCAGTCTATCCATCAATATATTCTCTTTTGACCCCTGAGGAAGAAGTGTAGATTGACTAGTAGAAACAAGGGGGAAAATAAAAATAAAGACGACTAAAAAGGATTTAATAATTTGCATACAATATCTAATATTATCAGTCATGTCGAAAATAATCATCAAAAATACCCAGATTGTAAACGAAGGTCGAATTTATAATGCAGATGTCCTTATTGGCAATCAACGAATTTTAAAAATAGATCGGGTAATCGATAATAAATATAAAGCCAGGGAGATTAATGGGGAAAACAAATACCTATTACCGGGACTAATCGACGATCAAGTGCATTTCAGGGAACCAGGACTTACCCATAAGGCCACCATACATACCGAGTCTATTGCAGCCATTGCCGGCGGCACAACAAGCTTTATGGAAATGCCGAATACGAAACCAGCTGCCCTCACCCAAGAATTGCTTGAGGAAAAATATGCCATTGCGGCTAATTCATCTCCTGCAAATTATTCTTTTTTCATGGGTACCTCAAACGAAAATGAAGAAGAAGTACTTAAAACAAATGATAAAAAAGAACAGGTATGCGGTATAAAAATTTTTATGGGCTCTTCTACTGGAAATATGCTTGTAGATAACCACTTAACGTTAGATAACATCTTTAGAAAAAGCGAATTACTTATTGCAACACATTGTGAAGACGAACGAATCATTAAATCGAACCTTGAACGAATTCAGTCAGAGAAAGAAATTCTTGAAGCATCAGATCATCCTCGAATCAGGGATGTAGAAGGTTGCTTTGAATCATCCTTGATGGCAATACAACTTGCTAAAAGAAACAATACCCGACTGCACATATTGCATATTTCAACAGCAAAAGAACTTCAGCTATTCAGCAATATGATTCCATTGGAAGACAAGCGAATCACTAGTGAAGTATGTGTTCATCATCTTCACTTTACGGCAGATGATTACGCATTACTTGGCAATAAAATAAAATGCAACCCCGCCATAAAATCAAAAGAGAATAAAGAAGCACTTTGGGAAGCATTGTTAGACGATCGACTTGATGTGATAGCAACCGATCATGCTCCTCATACGATGGAAGAAAAATTCGGTACCTATGCAAATTCACATGCAGGCCTTCCCCTTGTACAACACAGCCTCCAGCTGATGTTACATTATCATAAACAAGGAAAAATATCACTTGAGAAGATTGTACAAAAAACAAGTCATAGTGTGGCCACATGCTTCAATATCAAGGAGAGAGGATTTATCCGAGAAGGAAATTATGCAGACCTGGTATTGGTAGACTTAAACAAACAAATGACTATTGCAAAAGAAAATATTTTATACAAATGTGGATGGAGTCCGCTAGAAGGATTTACAATGCCCGCAACAATTGAAAAAACATTTGTAAATGGCTTTCCAGTATACGAAAATAACCAAGTTGATACTAGCTATCGAGGCATGCGATTAGCATTCGACCGAAAATAATCTGGATAAACATGCTAGTTGACAAAACCACGCTCTATGATCTTTCTGTATTTCACAAGGAAGAAGAATACTCTTTATTCAAACGGATAGATAACACAAAAACACAAGCAGGAAAACAAGTACTTCATCAGTTTTTTTACCAACCGCTTGGTTCGTTAAATGAAATAAAACAAGTTCAAGAAACCTTAAAAATAATCAGTACGAAATTAGAGGTCTGGCCAAAGCAAATAACCAATGGCACACTTCTTATAATCGATAAATTTCTTGACGACTCGCCCGTTAATATTCCACAACATGCCAGCTCTATTGATTCTTATCTCTACAAATGGCTGCATAGAGCGAGCTACTCCATGATTTTATTTTCAGTGAAACAATTGTTTGAATTCATTCATGGATACAATGAATTAATTTATCTTTTTAGTGGCGAAAAAAGACCAGCTAATGTTGAGAAAATATTAAATCAAGTTGAGCATATCATGAACCACCATGGCCTACTTGAATTAAAAGAAAAAAATCAATTTTCCGATCTAACCACACAAGAAGTTCTTCGATATGGTCGCTTCTTTCATGTCGAATTTCATACACAAATAAGAAGCTTAATCCTCTGTTACGGAACCCTAGACGCTTGGTATTCCATGGCAGTTGCCAACAAAGCACTTCAGCTCAACGAACCCTTTTTTATCGAACGAGAATCCCCTTCCATAGATGCTGTCAATCTTCGTCACCTCATGCTCACAAAACCAGTAAGCTATACCATTTCGCTGAACGAAGACAAAAACTTCATCTTCCTCACTGGAGCAAATATGGCGGGCAAGAGTACATTAATCAAAGGCCTAGGCCTTGCAGTATATCTAGCACATATTGGGATGGGAGTACCTGCAGAAAAAATGGAACTCACTTTATTTGATGGTATACTAAGCAATATCAATGTAGAAGATAATATCATCAAAGGTGAAAGTTATTTTTTCAATGAAGTCAAACGTATCCGCGAAACATTATTGCGTATTAGCGATGGCAAGCGCTGGCTCGTACTGATTGATGAATTATTTAAGGGGACAAATATTCAAGATGCTATGAAATGTTCGGAGGCAGTAATAAGTGGACTAGTAAAGTTTAAAAATGTATTATTCATTCTATCAACTCACCTCTATGAAATAGGCGAAGACTTAAAAGAATATCCGTCGATTAGCTTTAAGTATTTCGAGACTACACTCAATCAAGATGAACTACATTTTAGCTATCAACTAAAAGAAGGTATAAGCAACGACAGAATGGGGTTCTTGATTTTAAAGAAAGAAGGTGTACTAGACCTTTTAAATCAGCTCGGTGAAAAGACCGAAAAAAAGGGATAATTTAAACGCCTCCCGACCGAAATAAACATTTTTAATTGGGCTTTACACTATAGCTAAATATCGAATGCAAAATACCTTCACGTCATGTTTATCAAGACGTTTGGAAGTGCAGTTTATGGTGTTGAAGCAATCACCATTACCATTGAAGTAAATTGGACTGCACAAGGAAAGGATTATTGCATCGTTGGCTTACCAGACAACTCCATTAAAGAGAGTATGCAACGCGTTGAGAGTGCTATCAAGTCAAATGGATTTGAAATGCCAAGAACACGCATTGTAGTAAATCTAGCTCCTGCAGACCTAAAAAAAAGTGGTACTGCATTTGATCTTCCAATTGCTATAGGTGTTTTGGCTGCATCAGAACAACTAAAATTTTCCCAACGACTTTCAGATCATATTTTGATGGGCGAGCTCAGTCTTGATGGTGAACTAAGATCAATCAGAGGCGCATTACCCATTGCCATACAAGGAAGAAAGGAAGGATTCAAAGGACTGATTGTACCCGACACAAATGCTAAAGAAGCAGCAATGGTTAATGGACTTAATGTATACGGACTTCGATCGCTTAAGGAAGTAGTAGATTTTATCCGAAATGATGGTAATAATTCAACGCCTATTAAAATAGATGTTGAAAAAGAATTTTACCAATCTCAAATTAAATTTGAAACTGATTTTTCAGAAGTTAAAGGACAAGAAAATATTAAGAGGGCAATGGAAATCGCGGCGGCGGGCGGACATAATGTAATTCTCATCGGCCCGCCCGGCGCCGGGAAAACCATGCTTGCAAAAAGATTGCCCTCTATTCTTCCTCCACTATCTATAGAAGAATCACTCGAGAGCACGAAAATCCATAGTGTAGCAGGAAAACTGCCAGAACATACCAGTCTAATAACGAAAAGACCATTCAGAAGTCCTCATCATACCATCAGTGATGTTGCACTCGTAGGAGGCGGCTCAACACCACAACCAGGAGAAATATCACTCGCACACAATGGTGTTCTATTTCTTGATGAACTCCCTGAATTTAAAAGAACTGTTTTAGAAGTTATGAGACAACCCATCGAAGAAAGAAAAGTAACTATATCTCGCGCTCGCATTGCTATCGATTTTCCTACTTCCTTTATGCTCGTTGCCTCCATGAATCCATGCCCCTGTGGGTTCTATAATCACCCAGAAAAAAAATGTACCTGTCCACCAGGCCTAGTGACTAAATACTTGAATAAAATTTCGGGTCCACTGCTCGACAGAATTGACCTGCACGTAGAAGTTACTCCGGTAGCATTTTCTCAACTGGCATCTCAGCAAATCACTGAAAAATCTGAAGCAATCAGAGAACGTGTAATCGCAGCACGAAAAATTCAGACTCAACGATATGCAGAAAATCCAGGAATTTATTCAAATGCTCAGATGGGTCCGAGAGAACTAAAAATAATTTGTCAACTCGACGAGCCGGCACAAATTTTGCTGAAAAAAGCAATGGAGCGACTCAACCTATCTGCTCGCGCATACGATAGAATATTAAAAGTAGCTAGAACGATTGCCGACTTAGGAAATGATCAACATATCATGACTGAACATATAGCTGAAGCTATTCAATACAGAAACCTTGATCGGGAAGGTTGGGGAGGGTAAGACAATGCTTACTAGCTATTTCCAGAGGGAGTTTTAGTCTGACTTGAACCATCAGTATCTGAAGAACCAGAAGGGAAAAACTTATTTTGAAAGACCAGGATTGCAATAACCCCGCCAGAAATGGCTACATCCGCAATATTAAAAACAGGCCTAAAGAACTCGAATGATTCTCCACCCCATACTGGAACCCAGCTTGGAAAAGTAGCATCTTGTATGATTGGAAAGTATAGCATATCAACAACCCTGCCATGCAAGATTCCAGCATAGCCTCCCTGAAATCCATCTTGCCAGATGGCATAAGATAGATTTTGGCTATACGGATCACTAAATTCGAAGATCATCCCGTAAAATAAACTATCAAGTAAGTTGCCAATAGCACCTGCATAAATAAACGTGACACAAATAATATAACCTGGATGATACTTCTTGGCTATTACACCCTTAATATAAAATGTACCC
>CAMCBE010000054.1 GCA_945872805.1 Chitinophaga pinensis
ATACCTTCAAACATGCCCGGTTTGGTTCTTGGCTTCCAAATACCTGCACGCAACATATCCACCTTACCTGTATTGGCAAGTCGTTGTGCCGTGGCGAGTACCTGCTCTTCAGTTTCTGCACTGCAAGGCCCAGAAATAATAAGAGGGCGTTTATTCCAAGCAGCTTTTACAATTGATTGATGACTTTCTTGTGTTGTTTCCATGATGTAAAATTAACGTTTAAAAAAGAATCTTTATTTTATACTAATGAATGATCCTACGGATCTGATTTGCTTTTTCCATTAACTCGTGAAGATAATCCCAGTTCTCTTTCTCTAAACAAGATTGAAATTTTCTTAGCTGCATGATGTGCTCATTCAATACATCCAGAATATTATCCTTGTTTTGCCTTAAGATCGGAGTCCACATATCCGGACTACTCTTTGCCAACCTTACTGTACTTTCAAATCCAGCACTAGCCATTTCAAAAATGGCACTATCTTCCTTTTCCTTTTCAAGCACTGTATTAGCCAATGCGAATGACGTGATATGAGAGATATGACTAACATATGCAGCATGAAGATCGTGATCATGGGCATCCATTTCAAAAATGCGCATCTTTAACTTGCCGAAAAGGAATTTAACATATTCAATGGCCTCTTCACTACTATCCTTAGCGTCACAAATAATGACTGATTTATCTTCGAATGCACCTTCCACTGCTGCAGTAGGCCCACTATATTCTGTTCCCCACATTGGATGTGCAGCGACAAACTGTCTTCTTTTTGGATGGTCTCTCACCGCATCAATCAACAAGCTTTTTGTAGAGCCTAAATCAATGACTATTTGTTGATCAACTAAGTCAAGTATTTTAGGCACCAGCGCAACCATACTGTCAACTGGTATAGCAACGAGGATAACATCTGACTTTGAGACAGCCTCTTCCATACTCAACATCTCATCAACAAGATGCAGTGAAAGGGCTTGCTCTGCATGAAGTGGATTACTGTCAATACCCACAACATGATTGGATATGCCTTTCTTCTTACACTGAAGGGCAAGTGAGCCGCCAATAAGACCCACGCCAACTATGGCAATATTTTTTTTAGCTACATTCATTTGTTCAACTACTTAAAACCTGCTTTTCGTTTAATTTAAAGTTTGCTCAATCTATTACTCGTCTTCTATTCTTTTAACTTATTCACTCTATTAATAGCTTCTTTCAAGACTTCTTCTTTGCTACATAAACTCACCCGAACAAATGCATCACCTGCATCCCCAAAAATCCCTCCGGGCGTAATGAACACGCGTGCTTCATTCAACACTTTATCACTCAACTCATATCCGGACTTGAATTCTGTAGGAATAGCTGCCCACACAAACATTCCAACTTGATCTTTAGAATAAGTACAATCAAGTAAATCAAGTAAATCACAGGCTAACTTTTTTCTAGTCGTATAAATTTGATTAATACCATCAAACCAATCCTTACCCAACTCTAATGCTTTAGATGCTGCAAGTTGAACAGGTAAAAACATGCCACTATCCATATTGCTTTTAAACCTCAAGATGGCATTGATATGTTCAGCAGAAGCAATAATCATCCCAACACGCCAACCTGCCATGTTGTGTGACTTGCTCAAGGTATTGAGCTCAATGACCACTTCTTTATTCACATCAAACTCCAATAAACTTGTAGGATAATCATTCAAAATAAAACTGTATGGATTATCATGTACTATCATTAGGTTTTCTTGCTTTGCAAACGCAATGATTTCGCTCAATAATTTTTTATCTGGGAGTTGCCCCGTAGGCATATGAGGGTAATTGAGAAAAATAATTTTCACAACCCCTTGTGCAGATGAATTATACTCATCAATCATTTTCTTCCAAACGGCTAAGTCGGGATGCCAATTGTTTTGGGACTCAAGCCTATATGAAAGGACCGTTCCTCCAGAAAGCTTGACAGCACTGCTATATGTTGGATAACCGGGGTTTGGCACTAAGGCAGCATCGCCATCTTGAAGATACGTCATGCATATGTGCATAATACCTTCTTTACTTCCTATTAAGGGAAGCACCTCAGTATCAGGATTCACAAGAATAGTATACCATTTTTTATACCATGCAGAAATCGCATTTCGAAATATTGGTGATCCTTTATAGGATTGATATGCGTGTGTGTTTTGCTTTGCGGCTTCCGCGTGTAATACTTCTACAACTGATGGGTGAGGTGGGAGATCAGGACTTCCAATACCCAAATTAATAACAGCATGCCCTGCCTTATTAAGCTCATCGATTTCTCGAAGCTTAGTTGAGAAATAATATTCTCCAATTCCATTTAATCTAGATGATACCGGTATCATGAGGCTGAATTGAATTTTCCTTTTTTATAAATACCCAGCACACGCATGTACTTTGTTTTGGCTGTCAATTTTTTTAGAAGTGAATTGAATTGCTTTAACGATTCAAATTCCAGATCTGCATGAAAACCATATTTAAATTGACTGCCGGCGATGGGAAACGATTGGAGCTTACTGATATTAATATCTTGAGAAGCAATAAGTGCAAGTACTTTTGCCAAACATCCTTTATCATGATCGGTATGAAAATTAATTGATGCCTTATTTGCACCTTCGACAACAGAAGGATGCTGTTGCAAAACCAAGAAACGAGTATAATTGTGTTTTACGTCGTTGATTTTAGGAGCAATCAATTCAAGATCAAACATCTCCGCAGCAAGTTTACTAGCAATTGCTGCAATATGCTTACTCTTTTTGAGGTGAACATGCTTTGCACTCAACGCCGTATCATCAGTCTCAATCAATTTCCATGGATACGTGTTTAAAAAACCAAGGCATTGCTGCAGCGCCATAGGATGTGAATGAACCTCTTTGACATCAGACAACTTTACTCCAGGGTTAACCATTAAATTTTGATCGATTTGGAGGTAGACTTCACCTGCTACAAAAAGAGATGACTTTTGCAATAAGTTATAATTAGGAAGGATACTACCCGCGATAGAATTCTCAATCGCCATAATACCACCACTGGCTTTTTTAGAATCTGATGCATCCCGAATAAGATCGATGAACGTTGCGCATGGAAGAATTTCAACCTTTTTTCCAAAAAACTTCCGAGCAGCGACTTGATGAAAACTCCCTTCATAGCCTTGAATGGCAATAGGTTTGGAGGTAGCCACCGTGGTAGACTTTTCCAGCTTTTGACCTTTATTTTTTTTCTTTTTGGACATCGTTCATTTACTATTTAAAAAAAATCCCGGTAGTGTTACCGGGATTCTTATGTTGATATATCTTGTTATTATTTGTTCAACAAAGGGATCCCGTACTACCGCTAAAGTAGTAGTAAAAATAAAAACGGGCTGTCTTTGGCATATTCATGAAACAAATATAAGGAACTGAATGTAGTTAAACAATATTTTTAATAGTTATTTCTAGAGCCTCCTGTTTCGGCATCATTCATCCTAATCCTTCTTCCCTTGAATTTTTTACCATCAAGTGACTTTATCATTTGATTTGCTGCTCCGCCTTCTATCTCTACCCAGCTATTCATATCCTTCATGTCAATTTTACCCAAAACATCCTTACTAAGATCACTCATGTCTAAGATAAACTGTAAAAAACTAGCCTTATAAAAACCATCTTTCGTGCCTAAGTTGACAAATAGTTTTTTATAGCTACCTGCAGCACCACTTGATCCTCCATCTCTTCGTTCAGAACCACCTTCTCTTCCGAAAGAGCTACGCCCTGCCGAACGACCTTGACTACGAGAGTCGCCACGAGAATCTCCGCGAGAGTCGCCACGCGACGACGGCCTTTCAGAACGCCTATCATCCCTCATATTAAGGTCTGCTGCATTCTCATAATACTGAAGGAAACGATCAAACTCAAGCGCGGCTACACGTTGAAGAATTTCTTCTTTCGTTACATCCTCGAATTTTTCTTTTAACAAAGGAATATAGGTCTCATATTCACCGTGACTAATATCCGCTTTGAGGAGCTTATCAATAAAATGGAAAAACTGCTTACGGCATACATCTTTGCCTGATGGAATATCCATCTTGTGCAAACTATTGTTAATCAATTTTTCGATTTGCCTGAGTCTATATTGTTCACGAGATGTAACCAATGAAACACAAACACCATTCTTACCCGCACGACCAGTTCGGCCACTTCTATGGGTGTATACCTCTACATCATCAGGGAGCTCATAATTAATAACGTGTGTGATGTCTTTCACATCAATTCCCCGTGCTGCCACATCAGTAGCTATCAATAATTGAATACTTTTTTCTCTAAACCTACCCATTACTTTATCCCGTTGAACTTGGGTTAAATCACCGTGAAGGGCTTCAATGTCATAGCCCTCTCGAATAAGTGATTCTGTAATAGATTGGGCATCAGCCTTTGTCCTGGTGAAAATAATCCCATAAATGCCTGGGTTAAAATCAATGATTCGCTTTAGGGTTTGATATCGATTAACCCCTGAGGTTACATAATATTGGTGATCAATATTCACATTGGCTGCATTCATCTTGCCTATAGTGATTTCATGGGGCTTATCCATATACCGTTTGCTCACCTGCTTCACTTCTGATGGCATAGTGGCACTGAATAACCAAATACTTTTCCTATTGGGAGAATTTTTCAAGATAAATTCGATGTCGTCACGGAATCCCATGTTAAGCATCTCATCAGCCTCGTCTAAAACAATGTATTCAATATTTTCTAGGTCAATAGCCTTCCTTTCGATCAAATCAATTAATCTTCCTGGTGTAGCAACCACTACTTGTGCGCCTTGCCTTAAATCACGAATTTGCTGGGAAATGGATGCACCCCCATAAACCGCTACCATTTTGGTTCCTTTCTTATAACGGCCAAAATTCATCAAATCTTTGGTGATTTGCATACACAACTCACGGGTTGGACAAACCATCAGCGCTACGGGTGTTTTAGCCTTAGAATCAACTAATTGTAGCAGCGGAAGTCCAAATGCAGCCGTTTTCCCCGTGCCCGTTTGAGCCAATCCCACAAAATCTTTAGTCCCACTTAATAAAATAGGTATCGCTTGTTCCTGTATTGGTGTAGGTTCAGTAAAACCAAGTGCTTTGATGCCTTGGAGCAATATCTCTTCAATGCCTAACTCTTCAAAACTCATAATAATATTTTTGCAAAGATAATCTATATGCCCGAGAAATGGGATTAGCGCAATTGCTTGATTATCAGTAGATTAAATAAAAAAAGTCATTCCGTAGAGACGGAACGACTTCAACGATTGCTTGCCATATAAAAAAAAGATTACTTAGCAGCGGCAGTATCAACAGCAGCAGCAGTATCAGCAGCAGCAGTTGTGTCAACAGCAACAACAGTTGTGTCAACAGCAGCAGCAGCAGTATCAGTTGTTGCAGCAGAATCAGAACCTCCGCAAGAAGCAAGAGCAGCCATAGCTAAGATTACAAATAACTTTTTCATTCGTTAATTTTTTAATGTTAAAATTGAATAATATCTAATAATACACAAAGTAAAAGAAAGTAACCCGGATTTTAAAAGTTTTTTTTGTTGTTTTGTGGGTTACTTATAACGAGAACTAGGTATTAAATAAACGCAAGTGACTATAACAGATCATGAGAAAGCGGTTTTTAAGGCTATTGGAGTCAACGATAAAGATGCAATAGAGTCAGTCTACAAGGATAACTTTAGTCTAATTCAGCACTTTGTCTTGTATAATAACGGAAATGAAGATGATGCTAGGGATATTTTCCAGGAGGCCATGATTGTACTCTTTGAAAAATCAAAATCACCCGATTTTGTCCTCACCTGCCAAATTAAAACGTATCTATATTCTGTTTGCCGTCGATTGTGGCTAAAAAAACTACACCAGAACAGAAAAATAGAAAGTCAAATTGAAAATTTTGACCAAATAGTGCCGGTGGAAGATGACTTAGAGGAGCATGAAAAGTTGAATAAGCAATACTTAATCATGAGAACTGCAATGGGAAAGATTGGTGAGCCGTGTAAAAGTTTGATTGAAGCCTTTTACGTACACCACAAAAACATGCATGAAATTGCAGAATTTTTTGGTTACACAAATGCAGACAACGCCAAAAATCAAAAGTATAAATGCCTCGTACGCCTTAAGAAACTATTCTTTGCACAATATAAAAACGCTTAAATGGACCAGTTGCAATTATCGGAGATGGTAGAAAAATACCTCAGAGGTGAACTCAGCGGAGCTGAAAAGGTTGCTTTTGAAGAGATGAGGATGAAAGACCCTGAATTAGATCAAATGGTTGTTGAATACCATGCCTTCCTTGATCAAATTGAAAACTATGGCGCTATTCGTAGATTCAAATCTACCTTATATGATACGCATCAAACACTTCAAGAAGATGGGTTAATTAAAGAGCTCAGAATTAGAGGCAGCGCAAGGATAGTAAATTTATGGAGTCGCTATCGTCGCGTAGTGACTGTTGCCGCATCTATAGCAGGAATTACAGCGCTATTGATAAGCGGAATGATCACTGTCTTTTCTCCCAAAACACCCTTAAGGGATATCGAAGAATTAAGAAGAAAGGTGAGCAGCCTTGAAAAACAATCATCAACCCAACGCGTTGAACTGAATAAATTCAAAAATAAAATTGAACCAGGTGCTTCTGTTAAATTCGGAGGCACGGGCTTTATTATCGACCCCAAAGGATATATGGTTACAAGTGCCCACGTATTAAAAGATGCCAAAAAAGTGTACGTACAAAATCAAGATGGAGAAGACTTTCTTGCCGAAATCATTCACCTAGACGCATCCTCTGATATTGCACTGCTTAAAATCAATGACCTTGATTTTAAAGCAACTAAACAACTTCCCTACGGATTCGCTAAAACATCAACAGATTTATCTGCACCTGTATACACACTTGGCTATCCTAAAGACGAAATTGTATACAATGAAGGTTACCTCAGCGCAAAATCGGGACTTGACGGAGATACGTTATCATACCAATTGGCCATTTCAGCAAATCCAGGAAATAGTGGTGGGCCTGTGTTAAATAAAAATGGTGAAGTTATCGGCATCTTAAATGCAAGGCAAGCTTCTGCAAATGGAGTTGTTTTTGCCACTAAATCAAAAAATATCTACAGCTTACTCGAATCTATAAAAGATGCAGAAAGCCCTGAACACATAAGAATACACAATGCATCATCCATTAAAAAAGTTGATCGCATGCAACAAGTCAAAAAAGTACAAGACTACGTATATATGGTTAAAGTAGTTTTGAATTAACGGTTAAGCAGTTAATCGTAATCCTAGACCAAAGTACTTCAATAAATTAACGCCAAAGTCCTTTGGGGTATTCGCCAGCTTCAAGAAGAATTTCAATACTCTCTCGAACAGAAGGAGCATCTTCCTTGTACGTTACCCCAAACCATATAGCTGATGTAGGAATCACTTCTACCCTACCTACAGCAACTTTCATAAAATGATCGGCTACCACTGGAATAAAAAATTCTGATTTACTCTCTTGGCCATGTGCCCTGAGGAACTCTGTAAACAAGGATTGGGAAAGTTCAAAGACCGAAGGACTAAAACACCAAAAATTCATAGAAACCATCGTAGTTAAACTAAGCACATCAGGCATCATCCCATCGTCGGACCTCACGACCTCGTTTATTCTTGAAATATTTAAACGCTCCCTAACTTCTTCCAAATTACCAAACGCATCTACCTGACAAACACCTCTGTTGACTGTACCATGATCTGATAATGTTTGACCCAATTCGTATGCAATGATTGCATAATGTTTATCACTGCATGCCGTGGTTAGAAAATCATATGCTTTTACAAATGCATCATGACCATAAAAATCATCTGCATTAATAACAGCAAAAGGTTCGTGAATTACTTCCTGTGCACACAAAATAGCATGTGCGGTTCCCCAAGGCTTTGCTCTTTCTGGTGACTTAACGTATCCATTTAAATGAGCATCCAAATGCTGATATACATATTCCACATCAACCTTCCCCTTTAACTTTGGATCAAATATGGCCTTAAACTGCTCTGCAAATTCTTCACGAATTACGAAGACAATCTTTCCAAAACCAACCCGAATAGCGTCATAGATGGAATAATCCATAATAGTTTCGCCCTCAGGACCAAATTCCTCTATTTGTTTCATTCCTCCATAACGCGATGCCATACCTGCCGCCAAAATCAATAGTGTTGGTTTCATAACCTTTATGTTTGTATGCGAAAATAAAGTGAATTTATGAAGGCAACAAAACACGAACTTTATAAATATACAATATGATAGATAAATCACATATTCAAAATATTCAAGAAAAGCTGTTTACAGAATGTAACGTAACTGTAGATATGCTTCGAATCGATCTACTTCACCCCATCGTTTCGGGAAACAAACTTTTTAAACTGAAATATTATATTGAAGAAGCAAGAGAGAAAAATAAAAATGGCATTATCACGCTAGGTGGCAGCTACTCTAATCATATTGTAGCCTCCGCCTATGCGGCAAAGCACATTGGACTTTCTTCTATTGGAATAGTCCGAGGCGAAAGACCCAAAGAGCTATCAAATACACTCTCAGATTGCATTATATATGGAATGGAATTACAGTTTATTACACGAGAAGAATTTGACAAAATCGATTTACATGACTTAGCAGCTAAATACCCGACTAAACAAATAATTCCACAAGGAGGCTATGGCTTGTTAGGTGCAAAAGGCGCATCAGAAATACTATCTTTCGAAGGAAGCGAAAACTATAGTCATATCATAGCCGCATGCGGAACAGGAACAATGGCAGCGGGCCTTATAAACAGCTCCAATTCTAGCCAAAAAATAATATTGGTTTCTGTATTAAAAAATAATTTTTCAATCATCGATGAAATCAGAACACTAATTAACCCCGATAAATTAGATAAAAATAAATTCGATATGCTATTCAACTATCATCATGGTGGATATGCAAAAAAAGACACCATACTTCTAGAAACGATGAAGATCTTCTACCAAACGCATCAAATAAAAACAGATTTTGTATATACAGGCAAAATGATTTCAGCATTTTACAATTCAATGAAAAAGAATTTCTTTTTGCCCGGTTCACGTATACTCCTG
>CAMCBE010000055.1 GCA_945872805.1 Chitinophaga pinensis
AATGCAGGGATTTTATTCATTTAGATCCTGACCAACAAAAGTTTTTGCGTAAAGGAATCGATAAAGGAAGAAATATCTTTAATAAGTCAAGGCAAAGAATGCAAAATCTCTCAAAATAAATTGCAATTATAGAATACTTATTTTTGCAAGCGCTTTCATGATTTTTGTTTCAGTTTGGTCTTGTGTAAGTGACTCACCAATGAATGTCTCACCAATTATCTTTTCATACAACTCTATATACCGATTAGAAATTGTTTTAATCCATTCATCTGTCATCTCCGGAACTGTTTGGCCTTCTTTACCCATGAAATTATTTTCAATAAGCCACTCTCGAACAAACTCTTTACTCAATTGAAGTTGTTTTTCGCCTTTTGCTAGTCGCTCTTCAAATCCGTCAAGATAAAAATACCTTGATGAGTCAGGCGTATGTATTTCATCCATTAAACAGATACGACCATTTAATTTACCAAACTCGTATTTAGTATCAGCTAAAATAAGTCCTCTTTTTTTGGCAATCTCTTTTCCTCTTGCAAATAACTTAAGCGTGTACTCTTTTAAAATTTCCCAATCTGCTGCAGTAGCTAAGCCTTGTTTGATTATTGCTTTTTCACTGATGTCTTCATCATGACCAGCAGAGGCTTTAGTTGAAGGAGTAATTATGGGTTCAGGGAAAAAGTCATTTTCTTTCATCCCATCGGGCATTTTTTGTCCACATAAATACTTCTCGCCTGAGTGATATGTTCTCCAAGAATGACCAACTAGATTACCTCGTACTACCATTTCAATTTTGAACGGTTCACACCTATAGCCAATCGATACATTTGGAGCAGGTACATCGATTAGCCAATTTGGACAAATATCTTTCGTTTGATCAAGCATATAAGAAGCAATCTGATTCAATACTTGCCCCTTGTAGGGAATAGCGCGTGGAAGAATAACATCAAAAGCTGATATTCTATCACTGGCTACCATCACCAAATAGTCGTCGTTAATTGTATATACATCCCTCACTTTACCTGAGTAAAAGGACGTTTGATTTGGAAATGTAAACGGATTCATGTCACTAAATTACCTCTGCTTCATCATATTGCCAATTTTTACCTCTTTTGAGTGTCTTTTGAGGCAGTTTTTAAGTGTTAAATTTTTTTATATATAGAACAATTCATAATTTGATGAAAATTTGACCAAAACGATTGCTTATGAAAAGATTATTATCCCTCATAGTATTAATTCAATTAATACTACCAACCATTGTTAATGCACAAAATGGTGTCATTTCAGGCCAGGTTAAAAGTGCTTCTGATGGAGAATCTCTCGCCTCTGTTTCCGTAGTTATTAAAAACACGAACCAAGGAACCTATACTGACCCTAAGGGTAAATTCAAGCTTAATTTGTCGGCTTCCAGTAAATTTCCCGTTACCTTGATTTTTTCATCCACTGGCTTTGAATACAAAGAAGTTTCAGTGTCATCTGCAGGTGAGCTAGCAGCCGTTTCGCTGAATTCAAAATCAACACTTGGTGAGGAAGTAGTCATTTCAGCTACAAAAACACCCACTCGAATTCTTGAGTCTCCCGTTTCTATTGAGCGAATTAATTCGACAGCTATAAAAAACTCTTCCACCGTTGATTATTTCGATATGGTCAATTCTTTAAAGGGAATTGATCTTACCACATCTAGTTTAACATTCAAAACAGTTACTAGTCGTGGGTTTGGAGGAAGCGGAAATACACGCTTTACACAACTTGTCGACGGAATGGACAATCAAGCACCAGGCTTGAACTTCTCCATTGGAAGTATTATTGGATTAAGTGAATTAGATGTAGATAATATGGAGATTCTTCAGGGTGCTTCTTCCGCACTTTATGGCCCAGGTGGCATGAATGGTACATTATTAATCAACAGCAAGGATCCATTCAAATATCAAGGCCTTTCATTCCAAACAAGAGCGGGTGTGATGAATGTGGACGGAAAGTATAGAGAACCATCTGCCTATAATAATTGGGACATTCGCTATGCAAAAAAACTATCAGAACGTTTTGCATTTAAGATAACAGCTGGGATGGTACAAGGAAAAGATTGGTATGCAAATGATCAACGAAATGTAAATAGAAGCGGCGCTAATCTTGGTAAAATTATTAATGGAACACGTGAAACCGATCCTAACTATGATGGAATGAATGTATACGGTGATGAAACATCTATAGATATTAATCAAGTCCTCAATGGAATAGGGCAACAAGCGCCGTTTTTGGCACCTTATATAGCAGGTATCACGTCATCCCCAAATCTTGTTTCAAGAACAGGGTATACTGAAAAAGAAGTTATTGACCCGGTCACTAAAAATTTAAAATTTGGATTCTCCTTAAATTATAAACTAACGCATTCTATAGAAGCGATACTATCAGGACATAATGGATCTGGTAATACTGTTTATACGGGAAGTGATCGCTATTCACTAGTTGGCTTCAATATGGGGCAATACAAATTGGAATTTAAGCATAAAAACTGGATGCTCAGAGGATACACTTCACAAGAAAATTCAGGGCAGTCATATAATGTAACCATTGCATCAAGAGTATTTAATGAGTTATGGAAGCCATCGCCACAGTGGTATACAGAGTATGGGTTGACATACTTAAATAGTTTATTGAGTGGAAAGAGTGCAAATGAGGCACACACTATATCACGATCAATTGCTGATATTGGCCGCCCAGAAGCCGGTTCAGCTGCATTTAATACCGCATATAATTCCTTGAAATCTGTTGCGATTTCCAAAGGTGGTGCAGGTTTGATTGATAAAACAAATTTGTATGTACTTGATGGACAATATAATTTGAGCTCATTAACTGGAAAATTTGCAGAAATATTAGTCGGTGGAAATTTCAGAAGATTCGTATTGAACTCACAAGGAACGCTATTTGCTGACTCTGCCAATAAAATTCCAGTAAATGAATATGGTGCTTATATCCAAGTTAGTAAAGCACTATTTGAAGAAAAATTGAAATTTACTTTCTCTGGTAGATATGATAAAAATTCAAACTTCAAAGGAAGATTTACTCCAAGAGCTACTGCATTGGTTAAGTTAGCGAAAGACAATCACCTTCGCTTTTCTTACCAACAAGCCTATCGATTCCCATCAGTTCAACAACAATGGATTAATCTTTCTGTAGGTGGAGCAACCTTAATTGGTGGTATTCCACAAATGACAAACTATTATAAATTTAATACCAATCAAGTATACTCTCTTACTGAACTTGGACAAGGTAGAATCACCCCACAAACCTTTAATGATTTCAAACCAGAATCAGTTACTTCATTGGAAGTTGGCTATAAAGGGTTAGTAGCCAATTCAAAACTGTTGATAGACGTTTACGCGTATAAAGCTACTTACCAAGATTTTATTACTAGAGTACTTGTAGCTCAATCTACAACAGCTAATCCGTCACCGCTGGATATTTTATCATCTTCAACGCGTAGAATTGTTTCTGTGCCAACTAATTCACCAACCTTGGTAAAATCAAGTGGATGGGGATTGGGTTTAGAATACAGATTAGGAAGAGGTTTCTATACCACGGCGAATGTTTCATCTGATTTATTAGCTGATGTTCCTGTAGGATACATTACGTATTTCAATTCACCTAAATACAGAACAAACTTTTCGTTTGGAAACAATGGAATGGGGAAAAGCAAGAAAATCGGCTTTAACATTGCATACCGTTGGCAGTCAGATTTTTACTATGAAAGTGATCTCGCAAACGGAAATGTGCCTGCATTCCATAATCTAGATGCGCAGGTAAGTTATAAGCTACCTAAAATCCGTTCTGGCATAAGAATAGGAGCTACTAACCTGTTGAATCAATATTATATAAATGGCTTAGCAAACCCATCAATAGGTGGTATATATTATGTTGCCATAGGATATAACATCTATTAATTGAAACTGAATCTAAACTCAAAACGAAGCACATGAAAAAAATATTTTCAACACTCAAGATGGCATTGCCAATATCATTATTTGTAATGATATTCACTTCATCTTGTAATAAAGAACTTCCTCAACCAATACCAAATGAAGTTGTAGTGCCTACAGGCAGTACAATCGGGGATGTCCTCAATACAAATCCAGATTTCTCGATTCTGAAAGCGGCGGTTATAAAATCTGGTTTGATGGAAGCCGTTTCCAACAAGTCAAATGTATTTACAGTATTTGCTCCAAACGATGAGGCCTTTATCATGTCTGGTATACCCTTGGTGGCTATAGAAAATCTACCTGCTCCTGTAGTAGCTAGCATTATTCAATACCATATCATACCAGGACAAAAGGTTACTTCTGCAGCAGTACCTACAACATTCCCTAACGTTCAAATGGTTACTTCTTTTGTAATTCCTGCTCCCAACACCAATCCATTGGTTCGATTCAGCAGTTTCCCTTCCAAAAGAGGTTCTAATTTATGGCTCAACAACATTCCTGTAATAGCCTCAGATGTTGCTACTGCCAATGGAGTAATTCATGTAGTAGCTAGGGTAGTGGCTCCTCCTTCAAGAGTACTCTTGGATACTATGTCAAGGGATGCGGACATGCAATACCTTGTAGCGGCTATCTTAACTGCTGATGCTGGAGTTCCAGAAGGAAGTCGTTTCCAAGATTACTTAGCCAATCCGCTAGCTAATTTTACCATTTTTGCTCCATCTAATCAGGCATTCATGAATCTATTGGCCTATAATAATTTGCCAGTAGATCCTTCCTCATTACAGTTTTTAAATCAAGATGGAGCGCTTAGTGCAATCATTGCTAATCATATATTGTTGAACCGTGCATTCGCTGCAAATTTACCAAGCGATGATACGGTAATACCAAGTTTTCTAGCTGCTATTGCGCCACCTGGAGTAGGTTTACTTACCGTTTCAAGTGCAGGTGTGAAAGGAGCAGGAAATCCTACTTTTTCTAATATAACAGCAATAGACCGTCATGCTATTAATGGAGTATATCATATAATTGATCAACTCTTATTGCCTCAATAAGGTCTAAATCATATTAAATAAAAAAGGAGATCATTTTTGATCTCCTTTTTTATTGATGTTATGGTTTGAATTATACGGCAAACCTAAAATGCATGATATCTCCATCTTGCACTAAATAATCTTTTCCTTGAACAGCCATCTTACCTGCCTCTTTGCATGCTGCTTCTGATCCTAATGCAACAAAATCTGTATAGCCAATAACTTCTGCCCTAATAAATCCTTTTTCAAAATCTGTATGGATGACGGCAGCAGCTTGAGGCGCAAACATGCCCTTTGTTATAGTCCATGCCCTTACTTCCTGAACTCCAGCTGTAAAATAAGTAGCTAGATTTAATATTTTATAGGTTGATCTGATTAAACGAACGACACCACTTTCAGATAATCCAAGGTCATCAAGAAACATTATTCGATCATCATAACTTTCCATCACGGATATTTCACTTTCAATCTCAGCACTCACAAATAAAATTTCAGCTTGTTCATGTTGAATAGCTTCTTTCACTTTATTCGTAAAGTCATTTCCTTTCACAACACTCTTTTCATCTACGTTGCATACATAAATAACGGGCTTCATGGTAAGCAAAAACATATCAGCAATATGTGCATCAGAATCTTCCTTGGTTACCTGAAATGCTCTAGCATTTTTACCTTCTTCAAGGTGAGCCTTTAGGGCTTTTAGTATCTCAATTCCCCTGAGTAATTCACGATCTGCAGTTTTAGCGTTCTTTTCTGCTTTAGACAACTTCTTATCAACACTCTCCAAATCTTTTAATTGAAGTTCAGTATCGATAATCTCTTTATCACGAACGGGATTAACATCTCCATCTACATGAATAACGTTGTCATCTTCAAAACAACGCAATACATGAATGATCGCATCTGTATTCCGTATGTTTCCCAAAAATTGATTACCAAGCCCCTCTCCTTTACTTGCACCCTTTACTAATCCAGCTATATCAACTATTTCAACGGTAGTTGGAACAACTCGTTGTGGTTTAACCAATTTCTCTAATTCAACTAAACGCTCATCAGGAACAGTAATTACACCGATATTTGGTTCGATGGTACAAAATGGGAAATTTGCAGCTTGCGCTTTTGCATTGCTAAGTGCGTTAAATAGGGTTGATTTTCCTACATTTGGTAAACCGACAATTCCAGCTTGTAATGCCATATGGTATATTTTTTGCGCTGCAAAGATACTACGATTAGCTTTATTGAAAGATTGTTTGTCAACTTGATATATAAATTTGAATTTTCATTCCCATGGCATTAAATTTTATTTGGTTCGCATTTTTTATTTTGGCTTTTGTAATCGCCTTGTTTAAATGGACTGTTACGGGAGATGTACTGATTTTCAAGACCATTACCGATGGAATATTTAAGTCGGCAGGAGATAGTGTCGACTTATCGTTTAAATTGATAGGTATAATGACCCTTTTTCTTGGATTTATGAACATTGGTGAAAGAGCCGGTGCAATTCGCTTTCTTTCTAGAATTGTAGGACCTTTTTTCAGTCGACTTTTCCCGGAAGTGCCTCCAAAACACCCCGCCATGGGACACATGATGATGAATTTTTCAGCCAATTTGCTTGGATTAGACAATGCGGCTACTCCATTCGGCTTAAAAGCCATGGAAAGTCTTCAAACACTAAATCCGAACAAAGAAACCGCGAGTAACGCACAAATCATGTTTTTGGTGTTACATGCCTCAGGACTTACCCTTGTTCCAATAAGCATCATTGCTATGCGGGCTTCTGTTACCCCTCCAGCGTTAAATCCAACAGATATATTCATTCCGTGTATGATCGCCACGTTTGCCGCAACCATTGCTGCACTCTCTATTGTTTCATATAGACAAAAGATTAACCTTTTTCAGCCCGTCATGATTGGGTGGATTCTAGGTATATCTATACTAATTGGACTGCTCATAGCGTATTTAAAAATTTTCCTAAATCAACAAGGGATAGAGCAATTTTCGACCGTATTAAGCAACGGACTAATTTTATTAATCTTCTTTGTTTTCTTAGTTGGGGGTATGTATAAGAAAGTTAACGTGTTTGAATCATTCATAGAAGGTGCAAAAGGTGGTTTTGAAATTGCTATTAAAATAATTCCTTACCTCGTAGCTATGTTAGTCGCTATAAGTGTCTTAAGAACCTCAGGTGCATTTGAATTGATAACAAGTGGTCTGGTCAAGCTTTTTTCATCATTCGGTTTTGATACAAACTTCGTCACGGCACTTCCAACCGCACTCATGAAACCACTAAGTGGAAGCGGAGCTAGAGCAATGATGATCGATACCATGAATACGTATGGGGCAGATTCTTTCGCTGGACGATTAGCTGGTATATTTCAAGGCAGTAGTGATACTACATTTTATGTTGTGGCAGTCTATTTTGGATCTATCGGAATCAAGAATACACGATATTCTATACCCAGTATGTTACTAGCAGACCTTGTTGGCATTTTAACGGCCATAGGAATTGCTTATTTGTTTTTTGGGGTGTAATCTATTAAAATGAAAATCAGTAAACTACCATTCTTGTTATTGACTTTTCAATTCCTTATATCTTGTGGATTGAATAATGATGCCCAACAAGCTGATTTAGGTATACTGATTGATGATATTGCCGAAGGCGATACATTATCTATTACTCAATTAGCTCCTAATCTTACTGATTGGATAGAGTTTTACCACACTACAGATACCGAGTTTAGATTAAGTCGGTTTAAATCATCTGGGGTAGTTCTTCACTTCAACGACATGAAATCGGTGGATTCTTTAGATAAAAGTAAACGTCTTTTTTCATCCTTATTTTCTCTGTCTCCAAACAAAAAAAAATACATAGATTTTTTATCCTATGGAAACCGACTTGTTCAACAAGATTCTATTCAGAGTAATCCGAAAGGGCAACTTTTTTTGGAAGAAGAGGCTGATCAACAAGTGATATTAGGTAACATTGGAGGAGAGAGAAAAGAGTTAATGTTCAATGGACCTGCTCGATTGGTAGAATCAGCTGATTGGATAACAGATAATCAAATTTTAATCACATTAATCAGTGAAGAAGAAAATGAACGAATCGCTGAAATATTTCTATTTGATATCTCTAGCCAAGAGTATGTAAATTACAGATTAGATCATCCATTTAAGGCGCCATCTTCGTTTGAGGAATCATTTATCAAACAGTGGCTTCATACTAAACAAATCAACATCGAATAACTATGAAGATTTTTCTAAAGGATATTTTATTGTATGGATATCATGGTATACTTGATTTAGAAAGAAAAGTTGGGACTGAGTTTAGCATAAATATTTACATGGATATTGATCTACCAGAGGCCACTATTACACTTGATGATACCATTGACTATAGTGTTGTTTTTTCTTTACTAAAAGAAGAATTTTTAATCGCTACACCACTTCTTGAAAACCTAGCAATACGTATTTCAGAACGTATTAAATCTGTTTATCCCCAAATGAATAAAATCCAACTCAACATTATAAAACATCATGCACCCATTGAAGGTTTTCAAGGAGAAGTAGGAATAGAATTTGAAAAAATATATTCTGTATGACCTATCGATCGATCCTAGTTGTTTTCCTGTGTTTGATTGTCATGAATAGCATTGGTCAAGATAACTCAATCTTAACTCAAGCCAAATTAGCCGATAAAAAATTAAAGACAGAGGATGCGTTGAAATTATATCAGCAATATCTTTTGGTCGACTCATCTAACCTTGACGTATTAGTTAGATGCGCAGAGCTTACTCTTTATTTGGGCAATGCACAACCCAAAGAGGATGAAAAAAAGCCTTTCTATAATTCGGCATTCAACTTTGCCCATTCAGCATACATCATCGACTCATCGATTGCGTCATCCAATTATATCATGGGGCTTGTTCTAAGTGCCTTGATGAATTCAAAACCAATTAAAGAAAAACTCATTGGAACCAAGGACATATGGAGTTTTGCCAATAAAGCCATCCAAA
>CAMCBE010000056.1 GCA_945872805.1 Chitinophaga pinensis
CTCAGCTTGGAGTGCCTGGTGTTTTACATGGTAGTAAAAGTATTGTGATGCAAACGGAAGACGGCCAAGTGGTTGAGCCACATAGTATTTCTGCCGGCTTGGATTATCCCGGTATTGGTCCAATGCATGCTCATCTTTTTACATCAGGAAGAGCCAGATTCATGAGTGCTACGGATGAAGAGGCTTTGCATTGGGCTTTTGAAATTTCACGATTGGAAGGAATAATCCCTGCATTAGAAACAGCACATGCCTTTGCTGTATTGCCTAGACTTGAGCTGAATAAACAAGATACTACCGTAATATCATTAAGCGGTAGAGGAGATAAAGATCTGTCAACTTATATGACGGCAATGGAAACAGAAAACCTGAAGAGCTAAACAATGAGTAGAATACAATCACTTTTCGAGAAAAAGAATAATGGGATATTGAATGTCTATGTTACGGCTGGATTTCCAAAAATTGATAGCACACTTGAGTTGATGGAAGTCCTTCAATCGTCAGGCGTTGATTTAATTGAATTGGGAATGCCTTATAGCGACCCCCTAGCTGATGGTCCGGTTATTCAAGAAAGTAGCCTAGTGGCATTGGGAAATGGGATGACCATAAAAAAACTCTTTGAACAATTAGAATCTTTTCGAGATAACATACATGTTCCAGTTGTATTGATGGGCTACATGAATACTGTTCTTCAATACGGCTTTGAACAATTTTGTGTCGATGCTGCTCGGGTTGGAATTGATGGTTTTATTTTGCCCGACTTGCCCGCCTTTGAATTTGAAAAATCTTATGGCAAAATCATGGCAAAGTATAATCTCGATTTTATATTTCTGGTAACCCCTGAAACAAGTGAAGAGCGAGTTAGAAAATTGGATAAACTGAGTTCTGGATTTTTGTATGCAGTTTCATCTTCATCTACTACAGGGAATAACAAAGAATTTAATGACATTACAGAATACCTTAAAAAGCTTCAATCCTATGAATTGAAAAATCCAATTCTTGTAGGCTTTGGTATTCGAGATAAATCTACGTTTCAAGCTGTTTTACCGCATTCAAACGGCGCAATCATTGGAACTGCTTTTATTAAAGCACTTTCAACTTCAACAGATATTAAGCAGACTGCCAGTGAATTCATCAAAGGCGTTTTAAATTAATTTAATCTATGAAGCTGGTAATGATTAAATATAATGCGGGGAATACGAGGTCCCTTCAATATGCGTTAAGGAGGTTAGGGGTTGAGCCTCTAATTACAGATGATGCTGAGGAAATATTAAGTGCAGATAAGATTATTTTTCCGGGTGTTGGTGAAGCAAGCTCGGCGATGAAATACCTAAGGTCAAAACAACTAGATCAAGTAATAACTCAAGTTAAGCAACCATTTCTTGGAATATGCTTAGGCATGCAATTGATGTGCACCCATTCTGACGAAAATGATACAGCATGCTTAGGTATTTTTGAATCGACGGTTAAGTTGTTTAAGGCGAACGATCCATCTCTTAAAATTCCACAAATTGGATGGAATACCATCGGCAATCTTAAATCTAATTTATTTAACGGGATTGCCGAAAATAGCCATTGTTATTTTGTACACAGCTACTATGCTCACCTTGGTGACCATACGATTGCTACAACAGATTATTGTTCTCCATATAGTGCTGCATTACATCGGGACAACTTTTATGGAGTTCAGTTTCATCCAGAAAAGAGTGCATTGGTGGGAGAAAAAATTATTGAAAATTTTATAAACGAGGATCTTTTATGCAGATAATACCTGCTATCGATATTATCAATGGCAAATGCGTCAGGCTCACGGAAGGGGATTACTCACGCATGACTGAATACGCAAGTTCTCCTCTAGAACTAGCCAAGATGTATGAAGCCAATGGTATACTTAGGCTTCATTTAGTTGATCTAGATGGGGCTAAAGCGGGGGCTGTACAAAACTGGACTGTTGCTCAACAGATTGCTGAGCAAACCGAGTTAATCATCGATTTTGGAGGTGGGGTTAAAAGCCGTGATGAAGTCAACCGAATTATTGATTTAGGCATTTCATATGTTACGGTTGGCAGCATTGCAGCAAAAAATGAAGCAATATTTATTCAATGGTTAGAAGAGTTTGGTTCAGATCGTTTTTTATTAGGAGCGGATGTTCGAGATGAACAAATTATGGTTAGTGGATGGCTTGAGAAAATGGATATATCTATATTGCCATTTTTAGATAAGTATTATCAGCTAGGAATTCATTCTGTTTTTTGCACAGATGTAAGTAAGGATGGTAAATTAGAAGGGCCATCCATCGAGTTGTACAAAAAGATAAAATCCCATTTACCTACCCTGAATTTAATTGCAAGTGGAGGCGTTACCTCAATTGAAGATTTATATGCTTTAGAGGAAGTGGGATGCACAGGGGTAATCATAGGCAAAGCGATTTATGAAAATAAAATATCGATTGAGCAGCTTTGCGACTACATGTTGAAAAACAAAACGAATTAATGTTAACCAAGAGAATTATACCCTGCCTTGATATCAAAAATGGTCGCACCGTAAAAGGTACAAATTTTGTTGACCTTCACGATGCAGGAGATCCGGTTGAATTGGCTGCATTATACGCTGTGCAAGGAGCAGATGAGCTGGTTTTTCTTGACATCACAGCAACAAATGAAAAGCGGAAAACCTTGGCTGAATTGGTTGATCGTATCGCACAACGCATTAATATTCCATTTACCGTTGGTGGTGGTATCAGCTCAGTAGAAGATGTTAGGTTATTGCTCGATCATGGGGCTGATAAAATATCCATTAATACTTCAGCCTTCAAAAGTCCAAATTTGATAGATCAACTCGCTGCAGAATTTGGTAGTCAATGTGTTGTTCTAGCTATTGATACCAAGCAACATGATGATGGGGAATGGTATGTTTACTTAAATGGAGGACGCGTTGCCACAGAAACTCGTTGTCTAGACTGGGCAATCGAAGGAGTAAAGCGTGGCGCAGGAGAAATTCTCCTTACTTCAATGGATCATGATGGTACAAAGTCTGGCTTTGCTAAAGAAATCACGGGCATTGTCTCCAAACATGTTCCTGTACCGATTATCGCTTCAGGAGGGGGTGGAGAGCCTAAACATTTTGCTGAAATCCTCAATGGAATAGCTGATGCAGCACTGGCTGCAAGTGTTTTCCATTTTGGTGAAATTGCTATTCCAGACTTGAAGAAATACCTTAGTGAACAAAATATCCCGATAAGATTGAATTGTTGATTGATTAACTTTGAACATATGAAGGATCTGAACATTGACTTTACGAAATTTCCTGATGGGCTAGTGCCTGCGATTATTCAAGATCAACATACCAGCAAAGTGTTGATGCTTGGTTATATGAATAAAGAATCATTTGATGCTACTATGGATTCAACTCGAATTACATTTTATAGTAGATCTAAGCAGCGACTTTGGACCAAAGGAGAGGAGAGCGGTAACTTTCTTGAGCTTAAGTCGGTTTCTCTTGATTGCGATCAGGATGCCCTATTATTTAAAGTGAATCCGCTTGGTCCAGTCTGCCATACTGGTGCAGATACATGTTGGGATGAAAAAAATCATTCAGGCGATTTTCTCGAATACCTTGAAGATATCATTGAGCTTCGTAAAAATGGTAGTGATGAAAACTCATATGTCAAATCACTTCTAGCTAAAGGTATAAATAAGGTTGCTCAAAAAGTGGGTGAGGAGGCCGTAGAATTAGTCATCGAAGCAAAAGATCAAGACAATGATAAATTTATTAACGAGGCAGCTGATTTGATGTTTCACTATTTACTTTTACTTAACACTAAAGGATTTAGCTTGCAAGACGTAAAAGACACCCTTAAAAAAAGACATTCCAAATGAAAAAAGTATTACTTCTGTTATGTATCATTCCATTAGGACTTCTTGCACAAAAGTCTGACAGCTTCACTATTCATGGAACGCTAAAGGGTATGCTCGATAAGACTGAGCTAGTATTAAAAAATGAAGAAATTAGCGCAGAGCCTCTTGCCATAGTCAAGTCAAATGGAAATCAGTTTACCATGACAGGACCTATTCCCGAACCCGGCATGTATTTTATACAGCCTAAAGATGCTCAACAAAAATTGATGATTTTTCTTGATGCCTCTACTATAACTGTCGAAGGAGATTTTGTTAAATTACAAACAGCTAAAGTTACGGGGTCTGCTACACACAATGATTTTAATTCGTTCAATACGATATTCAACCCACTGTTTTCAAGTTTAACTACCATAGCTCAACAATTGAATAAGGGAGTAAAAGATGAAAATGGGGAGATTAGAAAGCAATATGAAACTCTTGTTGCTTCTGTTAATTCAAAGACAGATCAGTTTATTGCTGAACATTATATGTCTGCTGTTGCTCCTTTTGTAGTGCTTGTTACCATGCAATTAGAACCCGACATGCGCATTCATGAGGAGAGGTTAAATATGATTAGTCCAAAGGCTAAAGAGAATTATTTTGGTAGAGTAGCGCTAAAAACTATTGATGACAGTAGGTTTGGGGCTATTGGAAGTATGGCAGCGGACTTCACACAGAAAGATGTGAATGATAAAGATATTGCCTTATCTAGTTTTAGAGGCAAATACGTATTGCTTGATTTTTGGGCGAGTTGGTGTGGCCCTTGCCGTCAAGAAAATCCTAACGTACTTAGGGCCTATCAAAAGTTTAAAGATAAAAATTTTACAGTACTTGGTGTATCCTTAGATCGCGCAAAAGATCCTTGGCTAAATGCCATTAAGGATGATCGTCTTGAATGGGCTCATGTGAGTGACTTGAAATTTTGGAGTAATGAAGTTGCCGTTAAATATAAAATTCAAAGTATCCCACAGAATTATTTGCTTGACCCTAATGGGGTGATCATAGGTAAAAACCTACGTGGGGAGGAGCTTCAATCTCGACTAGAAGAACTGTTTAAATAGTAAGGGGTCTTAATAATAAACATCTTCAAGGATAAAAAAGGCTGGATCATCTGAATCATTTAGACTAATCGACAGGATATTGTATTGGATCCATTTGTAGTCTGTATGTATTCTGATATACTCCGTACCTGCCGAGATAAAGTAGTGTAGCTTCTTCTTATCTACAAGCTCTTCTGGATAGCCAAAGCGTGAACTTCTTCTCGTTTTAATTTCAAAAAAATGAAGTTTATTGTCTTTAGTGGCGACAATGTCAATTTCCCAATGCCCATGTCGCCAATTGCTGGCTTCTATGACATATCCATTTTGGAGAATCCATTGACATGCTAGTTTTTCTCCTAATTTTCCTGTATCGTTATGCCTTGCCATCACTCGATATGTTTTATCTTCGAAACTATTGAGGGGCTAACATAAACAATAGTGGTATGTACAAGATAAAAGGGAGAATTCAACATTATGCATGGGGTGGAAAAACCTTTCTTCCATCACTTTTATCCATTAAGAATGATGATCAACTCCCTTTTGGGGAATATTGGCTCGGAACACATGCCAGTGGGCCTTCGCTTGTACACCTTAGTGAAAATGCCACAACTCCATTACCTGCATTGATACAGTCAGAAAAAAAGCGATACCTAGGTGAAAAGGTGTCTACTCAGTTTAATGGACTTCCCTTCTTGTTTAAAATACTGGATGTACATAATATGCTTTCCATTCAAGTACACCCTTCGAAATCTTCTGCAGAAGCAGGTTTTGAAAAGGAAAACCAATTAGGCATTCCCTTAACCGCGCCAAATAGAAATTATAAGGACCAAAATCATAAGCCTGAAGTAATGGTTGCCTTGAGTGAGTTTTGGCTGCTTCATGGATTTGCTCATGATATTCAAAAAAGGGTCTACGAATTTGAAATACTATCTCTTTTCAAAGAGGACTTTTTGCAGGGTGGAATAAAGGGGCTCTATAAAAAAATCATGGAATTGCCAATTGACGTTGTTGATGAAATGTTGAGGCCACTTTCTGCTCGAATTTTGGATTCATATCATGCCAATTTACTGGAAAAGACTTCCCCAGATTTTTGGGCTGCTAGGGCAATGGAAACCTTCAAACAAGAAGATGGACATTTCGATAGAGGGATCTTCTCTATTTATCTTTTCAATATTTTAAGGTTGGAGCCAGGGCAAGCAATTTTTCAGGGAGCTGGGATGCCGCATGCCTATTTAGAGGGACAAAACATTGAATTGATGTCTAATTCAGATAATGTACTGCGCGCAGGGTTAACACCAAAGCATATTGATATTTCAGAACTCCTTTCTAATACTGCATTTGTTCCAACAACTCCTTCAATCATGGATGGGGCGTTAGGCCTTCCTCATCAAGTGTATAAATGTCCAGTCAACGATTTTATACTTTATTCAGATTGTATTCAGGCGGGAGAAGAGAGGATGATACCATTTACAGCACCTGGTATTTTATTAGTTATGGACGGTTCTGCTTCTTGGTCCACTCAATATTCTTCAATCGACACAAACGGACTAGATTCATTATTTATTTCTGCAGGCGAAGATCTTAAGGTTAGGGCCAACTCAAAAACATCCTTCTTTATAGCAACCGTCCCTTCAACCCCTAACCCCTAACCCCTAACTCCCAGCCCAAGCGTTCAGCGTCCAGCGCCAAGCGTATTCTATTCAACCCCCAACTCCTAACTCCCAACCCAAGCATTCAGCGTCCAGCGCCAAGCGTATTGTATTCAACCCCCAACCCCACTATACACATCATGAGGATAACTGTCCGCCTCTTTTCTTTTGTGGGAACTTTAAAACCTTATTTTTGCTTTAGAAACTGATTATATGAAACTTACTCGATATACCGTTATTTCTTTCTTGTTGTTAATTGTCATTGCTTCAGTTTACCGCGCTATACCCGGACGCCCTTGGGGATTCGCGCCACAGTTTGCAATGGCCATATTTGGTGGTGCTGTTTTAAAAGATAAAAAGCTAGCATTCTTGCTTCCACTTCTTTCGATGCTACTTTCAGACTTACTCTATCAAGTTTTATTTATCAATGGGTTGACCCCAATTGCTGGTTTTTATAGTGGTCAAGTGGAAAATTATCTATTGTTTACATCGCTTACTGTGGTTGGATTTTTTGTAAATAAAAATAATGTTCGCTCAATATTAAAAGGATCTATTGCTTCTCCAACTCTTTTCTTTTTTGCATCAAATTTTATGGTGTGGATTGGTAATGGGGGATTGCAACGGACGAAGACTATAGCTGGACTTATGCAAACATATGTTGATGGGATTCCGTTTTATGCGAATAGCCTCTTGGCAACGGGAGTTTTCAGTACCATTTTATTTTGAGCGCACTATTTATTTGTTAGAAGGGCTGAGGCGGAGCAAGCAGCATAAGTATTTGCAGAACTCAATTTTTATATCCCACATCCTCTAGTAGTCCTGTGCCATCTGCAGCAGTGGTGGCAAGCTCATCACAGCGTTGGTTATATGGATTTGACGCATGGCCTTTAACCCATGTAAATCGAATCTGGTGGCCCTTTGCAAGTTCATGGTAGCGTTTCCATAAATCCTTATTCTTTTTACCTCCTTTGAAATCTGTCTTAATCCAATTGTCGAGCCAGTTTTCAGAAACTGCCCTAACCACATATTTGCTATCTGAAAAGAACTCAATATTTAACCCTGAACGTGTCAATGATTCTAGTGCAGCCACAACAGACATTAGTTCCATTCTGTTATTGGTTGTATGAATATAGCCCTGTGAAATTTCTTTGCTCTTGCCATTCCAAATCAAAATAGCACCATAGCCGCCTCGGCCTGGATTTCCTCTTGCGGATCCATCAGTATAGATTGTTAGGCCCTGTTGATTAATCATCGATTTTAATTTCACGTTACAGGTAAAAATCAATCCCCGTTCTTGTTAGATACGGGGATTGATTTAATATAATTTAGTCAACTAATTGCATCTATTCTATTACAGTTACTTTAATCGTATTGGTTGGTAAATGTAAATCGATAGGAGTACTTCCTGTATTTACCACTACATCACCCTTAGCAATGAATCCTCTTTCTTTTAGAATTTTAATTTGGTCTGAGATGATTCCATCTAGACTTTCTTCTTCTTCATAAAGAAAGGCTCTTACTCCCCAACTTAAACTGAGCTGATTTACTAAAGAAAGTTCCTTCGTAAAAACATAGAGTTGAGATTTTGGTCTATAGGAACTAAGCATAAATCCAGTGTACCCCGATTGTGTCATACCAATTAAGGCATCGGCATTGGTGTTTTCGGCAAGTTTACATGCCGTCAAACATACTGCATCACTGATAAAGGTGGGAGAGTGCGGAAGTGGTTTTATATCCTCATCACGATTGTATTTATATTCTGTCTTTTCAGCTTCAATGATGATTTTGCGCATTGTTTCAACCACAAGAACTGGGTGCATACCTGTAGCGGTCTCACCACTAAGCATTACCGCATCAGCGCCTTCTAGTACCGCATTGGCCACATCGGTGCTTTCGCTTCGATTCGGTTTTACACGATCAATCATGCTCTCCATCATTTGAGTAGCCACGATTACAGGCTTTCCTCTATGTAGACATTTTCTAATAATTTGACGTTGTATTAGGGGGACTTTTTCAATTGGAACTTCAACACCAAGATCACCTCTGGCAACCATGATGCCATCAGATTCAAGGATGATTTCACGAATATTTTCAAGGGCTTCAGGCATTTCAATTTTTGCAATAACCTTTGACTTACTGTTGTTGTCTTTTATGATTTTTTTGATGCCTGTTATATCTTCTACACGGCGAACAAATGAAAGTGCAATCCAATCTAATTGTTCTTTCAAAATAAACTCGAGGTCAATTAAATCTTTTTCGGTTAGGGCCGGAAGAGAAATTTTTGTATCAGGAAGATTTAGCCCTTTTTTAGATGAGATAATACCACCTAATTTCACTTTTACTTTCACATCGCCATTTGGCATGATCTGGTCAACTACTACTTCAATTTTTCCATCATCAATCATG
>CAMCBE010000057.1 GCA_945872805.1 Chitinophaga pinensis
TATCTTCTGGGTTCATTTTGGCATCTTGAAGGGAAGCACGCATAACGTTTAATGCACCCAATCCTTCAGGATGTGGAGCAGTAATATGATGTGCGTCTGCCGTTGCACCACCACCACCGATCTCTGCATAAATGGTTGCACCCCGTCTAACAGCATGCTCATATTCTTCAAGTACTAATGCACCACTTCCTTCGCCCATAACAAAGCCATCACGGTCTTTGTCGAAAGGCCTTGAAGCTGTTTTTGGGTCATCATTGCGTTCACTCAGTGCTTTCATGGCATTGAATCCTGCAACGCCTGCATCACATACCACTGCCTCACTACCACCTGCGATCATAACATCAGCTTTCCCAAGTTGAATATAATGGGTTGCTTCAATTAAAGCATGAGTAGAGGAAGCGCATGCGCTAACAACGGCGAAGTTCGGACCACGGAAACCATGTCGCATTGATATATGCCCGGCAGCAATATCAAGGATCATTTTTGGAATGAAAAAAGGATTGAACCGAGGGGTTCCATCACCTTTTGCATAAGCCATTACTTCTTCTTGAAAAGTAAGCAAGCCCCCAATTCCACTGGAAAAAATCACACCTGTTCGATCTGGGTTGACCGTCTCCTTGCTAATTCCAGCTTGTTTGATGGCCTCATCACTAGCTACGATAGCCAATTGAGCAAAACGATCGATCTTACGCGCTTCTTTTCTATCAAGATAAGCGACTGGATCAAATCCTTTTACCTCACAAGCAAATCGTGTCTTAAATTTTGTTGCATCAAATAGAGTTATTCCATCGGCACCAGATACGCCATTCAGTAAACCACTCCAGTAATCTGGGCCAGTATTGCCTATAGGCGTAATGGCACCAATGCCTGTAACAACAACTCGTTTTAATTCCATATGTGATGAGATAAGAAACAGGGAATCCCTATTTACTTAGCATGCTCCTCAAGATAAGTTACAGCTTGACCAACAGTGGTGATGGTTTCAGCTTGCTCATCTGGAATAGAGATATTGAATTCTTTTTCGAATTCCATGATCAACTCTACTGTATCAAGTGAATCGGCTCCTAGATCGTTTGTGAATGAAGCCTCAGGGGTTACCTCTGCCTCGTCAACACCCAGTTTGTCAACAATAATTTTCTTTACTCTTGTTGCAATGTCTGACATGATTGTTAAGTTTGGTTTAATGATGGCAAAAATAAACTATTTGGAACAAAAACAATTTTTCAGACACACTTCTATGAATTTATTTTTATGAACAATGCCATCCAACATAAAATGAACGAAAATTGAGTACATTAAAGGTCCGATTTTGTCCCCGATAGACCATTTTTACAAAAAATGCTTTTTAGCGTCTTACCTCCACCCATTTTGAATTAATTTGTGGTATGTCAATAAAGATAATAGACTATAATTCAATAGAATACCGAGAAATGATTAATCTTAGGATGGAAATCCTAAGAAAGCCACTTGGTCTTAGTTTTACCCCCGAAACGCTCGAGAAAGAAAAGGACGATACCTTGATTGGAGCATTTGACGATGAAAAAATTACAGCGTGTTGTATTTTAACTAAAATCGATTCTACTATAATTCAGTTACGCCAAATGGCCGTTCATCCAAAAATGGAAAGAAATGGATTAGGCGCATCAATTTTAGCCTTCGCGGAGAATATAGCTCGGCACGCAGGCTTTCGTATTCTCATAATGCATGCTAGAAAAACTGCTGTAGGCTTTTACGAAAAACAAGGATACGAAATTCTCGGAGATGAATTCTTGGAAGTATCCGTACCTCATTATGAAATGAGGAAAAAACTTAGCTGAGTTTTAGGTATTGTTAATGCCGGTCTTGAATATACGCCTCGCTTCATCAAGCGCTGATGAATCAGTGAATGCATTCTTAGGAATCAAAAAGAAAGTCTTATCATCAAAGTATAAATGAAAAAAACCAGGCGTTTCGTAATAGCGCTGAAACTCCCTCCAAGCCCACGTTCTCCTACCTGAAGATGTTTGTATATAAAAATGTTGCTCTTCAATAAAGACATCAAATTGATCTTTAAACGTTTTACTTTTTCTATAAATCAAAGCCGGTAACCAAATCCAAAAGGCTCCCATCATTGAAATCCATAATACAGAACTCATCAAAAAAGGCAGTGGTGAGATAAGCTTAAAAGCATATAATACAGCAGCAAATAAGGCAAACACATTCACAAGGATCATCATGATCTTTATCTCCCTGCGGGAAATAAAATGATACCGCAATGCCTGCAACACTTTCGACTTTTCATATTTTATATTCAATTCCATGAGGTTCTTTTTAACGATATGTCAACTACACTTTATTGAAGGCCATTACATTTATAATTAATGATGCAAATTAAACATTAACCTCTTTCTATTCAAGCTATTTTGCACAATAAACCAATCCTGGATCATAAAAAAAGGCCAACCAAAAATGGTCGGCCTTAGAATGTATTAAATGAATAGACTAGCTACAACCCATGCTATTACCACAATTCAAGCATTTATAACAAGTGCCACTTCTTACTGTGATATGACCACATGTATTACAAGCTGGTGCATCACTTTGCATGCTCTTCATATACTCCTGAGTTCCATTTTCAGATTTAACTGCTAACGGTGCTTTCTGTTGCTTTGGGGCAGATGATACATTACCAGAAGGAGCAACTACTCTTACATCAGACAATTCAGGTTTTGAACTTATCTCATATTTATTTTCTGGCACATCATCCCAATCATCATTTCCTGTATTCATAACTTCTGGCTTGTCTTTGATATGAACAAGATCAGAACGATCTAAATACTCATATGCAAGGCAACGGAAGATGAAGTCTACAATAGAAGTAGTTGATTTGATATTCGGATGATCCACCATTCCTGAAGGCTCAAACTTAGTGAATACAAACTTTTCTACGAACTCTTCCAATGGAACACCATATTGAAGACCCACTGAAACCGAAATAGCAAAACAGTTCATCAAACTACGCAACGTTGAGCCTTCCTTAGCGAGATCGATAAAGATTTCTCCCAATGTATTATCATTGTATTCCCCTGTTCTAAGGAAAATAGCTTGTCCGTTGATCTTCGCTTTTTGAGTATACCCACGCCTTTTAGCAGGAAGTGTTTTGCGCTCAACAATTCTAGAAAGCTGTCTCTTCAATTTAGTATCTGGTGCTGCTTGCATCCTCTTCTGTAATTCATCAAGCAACTCATCTACAGAAAGTTTGCTAACATCAAGCATGGTGCTCTCCTGTAATTCTGCTCCTTCGTCTTCTGTTGCCTTACTTTCGCTTTTGTTGCTGAGTGGCTGACTAAGCTTAGATCCATCACGATAAAGCGCACAAGCTTTAAGCGCTAATTTCCAACTTAACAAATAGCAATCAGCAATTTCTTCAATATTTGCCTCGTTTGGAAGATTGATTGTTTTTGAAATCGCACCACTAATGAATGGTTGCGTTGCTGCCATCATACGAATATGGCCATGTGCATGAATATATCGCTCTCCTTTCTTTCCACACTTATTAGCACAGTCAAATACTGGATAATGTTCTTTTTTCAAATGTGGTGCACCTTCAATTGTCATGGCACCACATACATAATCATTTGCAGCATCTATCTGAGCTCCAGTAAATCCTAATGCTTGAAGCATATTCCAATCAAAGTTGAAATACTGTTCAGCCTTGAACCCTAGACGCTGCAAACACTCTTCACCAAGTGTGTATACATTGAATACAAATCCTACTTCAAATGCAGCTAATGAAGCATCATCCAATTTTTTAATTTCTTCTGCAATAAATCCTTTCTCACTCAATGTCTGGTGGTTAATGAAAGGTGCCCCAGAGAAACTTGCAGACCCAACGGCATATTTAATAATCGAGTCTACCTCTGATGCACTGTACTTCAGGTTATTCAACGCTTGAGGAACAGACTGGTTGATAATTTTGAAATAGCCTCCACCAGAAAGTTTCTTAAACTTAACTAAAGCAAAATCAGGCTCAACACCAGTTGTATCACAATCCATAACCAGTCCAATTGTTCCAGTTGGTGCAATTACAGTTGTTTGTGCATTTCTATAGCCATACTTTTCACCAAGCTCTACAGCATCATCCCATGCTCTGCAAGCTGCTTTAAGAAGGTAATCAGGACAATCTTTTGCTTTAATACCTTGAGGTTTGATGCTTAATCCAACATATGCCCCGTCTGCATCATATGACGCAGCACGATGGTTTCTCATCACCTTAAGCATATCTTCTCTATTCTCGCTGTATCTAGGGAACGGCCCATGAATTTTAGCAATCTCGGCAGAGGTCTTGTACGAAATACCAGTCATGATTGCAGTAATAGCACCTGCGATACCCCTTGCTTCATCACTGTCATAAGGAATACCACTTACCATCAACATACTACCCAAATTAGCATAACCAAGTCCAAGCGTACGGTAATCATAACTAAGTTGAGCAACGTCTTTACTTGGGAATTGTGCCATTAAAACAGAAATCTCCAACACAGTAGTCCACAACCTCACTGAATACTCAAATCCAACTACGTTAAATGAATTATCGTCTTCGTTGAAGAACTTACGCAAGTTTGCTGAAGCAAGGTTACATGCTGTGTTGTCAAGGAACATGTATTCGCTACAAGGGTTCGAAGCACGGATTGGACCACCCTTTGGACATGTATGCCACTCGTTGATTGTAGTATCATATTGAGTGCCTGGATCAGCACAACGCCAAGCGGCATAGGCTATTTTATCCCACAATGCTTTTGAAGGGACTTTCTTCATGATCCTGCCATCCATGCGGCCTGTCAATTCCCAATCTTCTCCTTTAGCTAGTTTTTCAAAAAAAGCATTTGGTATACGAACAGAATTATTTGAATTCTGACCACTTACTGTTTTATAAGCCTCTCCCTCGTAATCACTTGCATAACCTGCAGCAATCAAGGCAGCCACCTTTTTCTCTTCTTCAACCTTCCAATCAATAAAAGTTTCAATCTCTGGATGATCTAAATCCAAACAAACCATTTTAGCAGCACGGCGTGTTGTTCCACCACTTTTTATAGCACCCGCAGCACGATCACCAATTTTCAAGAAACTCATCAAACCAGAGGAAGTACCACCACCACTTAATTTTTCTCCTTCACCACGCAAATTTGAAAAGTTTGTTCCAACACCTGAGCCATACTTGAAAATTCTTGCTTCACGAACCCATAAGTCCATGATACCACCTTCATTAACCAAATCATCGTCTACACTAAGAATAAAACAGGCATGCGGTTGTGGACGCTCATAGGCTGAAGTTGATTTTTTAAGTTGCCCATCATTTTGATCAACATAATAGTGACCTTGAGGTTTTCCTTTAATACCATAACACTCATGTAATCCTGTATTAAACCACTGAGGTGAATTTGGAACACAAGCTTGATTCAAAATAGAATACACCAATTCTTCATAAAACACAATAGCGTCTTCGGTTGTGGCAAAATAGCCATAACGCTCACCCCATACTCTCCAGCAATGAGCCATACGATGTGCAACTTGTTTTGCTGAAGTTTCACGGCCTAATGTTCCATCTTGTTGTGGAACACCGGCTTTACGAAAATATTTTTGAGCAAGAATATCTGTAGCGATTTGGCTCCATTGTTTTGGAACCTCTACATTGGTCATTTCAAATACCACTTCACCACTCGGATTTCTAATTACCGAAGTGCGATAGTCATATTCAAACATATCATATACGTTCACTTTGTCTGAAGTGAAATGGCGCGCAAATGCTAATCCCTGATTAGTAGACATTGATTTGGATTTGGTAGTAGGCATACTGATGAAAAGTTAATTTATTGTGAAGACTACTCTTTTTTATACTGAGCAGAGTACGAAAATATCTTTCCTTCCACTCTTTTCAAACGTCTAAATATCAACACCCTGTTGATAACTGCAGCAATCCATATTGGATGTGGGTTTCGGATTTTGTTCACCCTCTCGGTAAAATATTTTTTGGTGTTGTTGCCAAAAAAAGCTAAATACTAATATCCATATATTAAACATCAAAAAAACTGATTTAGGTCACATCACTGCATTATTCAATCGATATGTCTACACACCTTTTCACAGAACAAGTATTCATGCGCACTACCACTCTATTCTCTTTTATTATACTAATGTTAACATCCTCAAATTCCTATGCCAAAAAAAATAAATTTGTAGGATGGGGATTCATACAACAACAAATTAAACTAAATAAAAAATTTAGCCTTCACTTCAACAATAGCTATAAAACAGGTGATGATTGGAAAAATACTGAAACCTATATAACGCTTGCTGGTATTGCCCTCGGGTTAAAAAAGATTATTCAACAGCTACAGGATATATATTTTTGTGAATAGCTAGAAAACAATCAATGATGTGCATAGCCAAATAGCGGGATACCGTATGTTTCAACAAAAGTTTTCATCTTTCAAGATAGAATCAAAACAAAAGAACGATGTATCCCTATAGTTTTCACCCAAAACAATAAATTTATTAAAGAGGGAGAAAAATTTAATGTCAGATTTCGTTATTGGGCAAACGCAATCATTCCATTTTCCGGTATGTCACATTTTTAAAAAGGCATATATGGAGTATCTCAGGAAGAAGTCATCTTCAATGTAATTGGAGCTAAAAACACCAACAACAAAGTTTTCCGATCAATCACGGACGGTTAATGGAGTTGGATACAGGCTCAGCCATCTTGACGACATAGAATTAGGCCACCAATTCGTGTTCTCAAAAGAAAGAAATTCAGAAACCTTCATTAATAAGGTAGTTATGCTCTGCGCATTCTTAAGATGGTAAGGATAAAGTGGCAAATATCAAAACAGCAATGTTCAATTCCACTCAATTCGAAAAGTTTTTCGCACATTTGCATCATAAGTCTTTGTGAAATCGAATGAATAACGCTATTTACCATAAAATCACAGAAAAAAAAGCTCAAAAAAAGAAGTCTTTTGTAGTCCTTATCGACCCAGATAAAACTTCCTTAAAAGATGCTGACGCCTTGCTGCAACAGTGCGCAAGCGCAAAAGTGGATTTTCTTTTTGTGGGTGGTAGTTTAGTTGTTTCTGATCACATAGATGAGCTACTGCAACACATCAAAAGAGAAAGTAATATCCCCGTCATTCTATTTCCTGGAAGTCCGTCTCAAGTATCAAGTTATGCTGATGCATTACTCTACCTTTCCCTGATCTCAGGAAGAAACCCAGAATTACTAATAGGACAACATGTTATTTCAGCTCCTTTGGTGAAAAAAAGTGGCTTAGAAGTCATTTCAACAGGCTACATGGTGATAGACGGCGGTGCCCCTACCACCGTTTCATACATTAGTAATGCTAGCCCCATCCCTGCCGATAAAAGTGAAATCGCAGTCTGCACCGCCATGGCCGGAGAAATGCTAGGCATGAAACTCATCTATATGGATGCTGGTAGTGGAGCTAAAACACCCATTACAGAGGCAATGATTAGCTCCGTTTCCGCTAAAATTTCTATCCCCTTAATAATAGGCGGAGGTATAACTGACCCCGAAAAAGCTTACAGGAACTGCAAAGCAGGCGCCGATTTACTCGTTGTAGGCAATGCCATCGAAAAAGACCCTAAACTGATCCAAGAAATAAGCTCGGCAATTCATGCATCCCAAACTGCTCAAACAACAGTTTAATCCATATCTTTAGGGAGATTTTTTTCACAAATAGAAAAAAAATTGTTTCTTTACATTCTTAACATATTTCCTCAAGACCTAGATCAAGAAAAATGAAAAAAAACCTGACCTCTTTAACAATAGCAGAAGCGACACCTGTCGTTTCCATGCGTTGGGTTTTTGCTGTACCAGCTGGAACAGTTTTTTTAAGTCGACCGATTCCATTTTTGGTACGACGTTGATAGATACCACCCCAGAACCATTGCGGTAAACAATTCAGTTCATTTTGCAGGCCAATATTTTGTCCTGTCGACTTTTTCAATTCGTAATAATGGAGCAAAAAACACAACAATTCAACATTTATATAGCAAGTAGCGAGCACTTTAGCTTCGCAGAGCAAATCTGTGATGAAATGGAAGAATCGGCTAAAGCCAGAGGAACCGGAATCGCAAAACGAAGCCCTGACTATATAATGCAGAAAATGCAAGAAGGTAAAGCCGTAATCGCCCTCACCACATCAAACGAGTGGGCTGGCTTCTGCTATATTGAAACATGGAGTCATGGAGAATACGTTGCCAACTCTGGCCTAATCGTAAAACCAGCACTTAGAAAAAGCGGATTGGCAAAACAGATCAAACATAAAATATTTCAACTTAGTAGGATTAAGTACCCAAATGCAAAAATATTTGGACTTACCACGGGCCTAGCCGTTATGAAAATTAATTCTGAACTAGGCTACGAACCTGTAACTTACTCAGAACTTTCTCAAGACGAAGCCTTCTGGGCAGGTTGTAAGAGTTGCGTCAACTACGATATTTTGATGAGCAAAGACAGGAAAAATTGCATGTGTACAGCCATGCTGTATGATCCAGCTGATCATTATGAGCCTCAGGAAACCAAAGAACTTTTCGAGACTAAATCAAAGTCTTTTGAACGGTTCAATCGATTTAAACAATGGAAACTGCTAAAGCCATTCTTAAAAAAAGAACCAGGCTCGGATAAATCCCTTAAAAGTTTTTTATCCTTCTTTTTTAACTTCTAAAGACAAGCATAATTCTATGTCAAAAAAAGTTGTCCTCGGTTTTAGTGGTGGTCTAGATACCACATATTGCGTAAAATACCTTTCTGAAGAGAAAGGATACGAAGTCCACAGCATAATTGTCAATACAGGTGGCTTCTCCGAAGATGAGCTCAAGCAAATTGAACAACATGCACTAAAATTGGGCGTTGCATCACATACTTCTACCAAT
>CAMCBE010000058.1 GCA_945872805.1 Chitinophaga pinensis
CATCATAAGTTCAAAAGATGAACGTGTAGAAGCAAAATTTGATATTGATGGGGAGGTTTTCCCTTTAGTAATTCAACGTAACCAAGAGAGAAATTTTGATACATCATGTAAGTGCGAGGAAGTAAATCATCCTTTGTGTATACATAAGACTGCCCTTTTCTTGCAATTGATTAACTCATTTGGTGCACATTATTTTGATTCAATTCGGAATTTTGATAAAGAAAAAAATAAGCTTTTAGGAATATATGGCTATAGCATGGCCGAACCTGATTGGGATAAAAAATTTGAATTTACGTATAAAGATGGCAAGCCTTTTTTACGTGTATTAGATCCATCTGTAAAGCGGGTTGCTACACCAATTGAAGAACCAAAGACTTATGCAAGACAGGAAGTTAAAGAAGCCGAAGTAATCATTGAAAAAGCTCCTGAGCCAAATAGTCAGCGACTTGGTGTTGTTTTTGTGGAAATACCTAAGAAATATCCAGGTTTTGGTGTTGAACTTGTTTCGGGTGAATTTGACGAAGAAAACGAAGTGTTTGTAGGGAAAGTTCAAAAGTTAGATCTGATTAAATATGTACCAACCCTCGGTATGAAAACGGAGGAAATTTCACTCCTCAATTTGGTAAGAAAACTACAACCTGTAGAAGTTGATAAATTTTTAAATAGAAATTCTCCATTTTCTGGTATTTGGGAAAATGTTATACATGCTGAGGATGAAGGATTTCCTCTAGAGACTACCAGTTTGATTGACGAATATCTTTATCCTAAACTTGTAAAATTATTTTCTGAAAATATAAAAGGAACTCCATTTCTTCTCTTATCAGCAGGGAAAGCATTTACCACATCCAACTTACAAAAAGTAACTATAGCGAATGATGGCATGCTTCCGTCATTGCAGATTTCACCGGATAAAAAGCAGGTAGAAATTTCACCAAAAGTAATTGTAAGAGAATGGGATATAGAATTTAGTTCTAATGAGTGGAGCCCTTCACTTGTTGCCTTATTAAATAACACGTTATATAATTGGAGTTCAATTGAAGATTTTCAATCGATATCCCCATTTCTTGTTGAGAAAAACCAAAAGGTATCTCAACCTGCATGGCCAGCATACCTAGAATCAAACGTGCTTGCTTTTGCTAGAAAATATAAAGTTGATTTTGATAAATCATTCCTAAGTAATTTATTTGAAGGTAATCCTGAATTAAGGTTACTCTTAGAAGAGAAAAATGATTATTTGGTTTTTGTTCCTATTTTTTTATATCAAGGATATGATGTGAAATATGGGGATAAAGAAACCATTATCCTTGCAGATGGAGCAAAGATTAAAATGATTAGACGTAATATCGAAAAAGAGCAAGAGTTTCTTAGAAAGCTCACTTCATTGCATTCAAATTTTATTAGAACAGATAATAGCTTTAATTTGGTTTTAAAAGGTGCAGATGTATTAAAAAATAATTGGTTTTTCTTATTCATAGATTCAATGAGAGAATCCGATATTCCTGTTATTGGATTTGATGTCTTGAAAAATTTTAGATTCAATACAGCAAAACCGCAAACAAAAATATACATCAGCAGTGATGTTGATTGGTTTGATGCTAAAGTAAATGTGGTTTTTGGTGATCAACAAGTTACGATTGAAGAAATAAAGCGTGCGTTAACCAGCAAGCAACAATTTGTTCAATTGAATGATGGCACATTAGGTATTTTGCCTGAGGAGTGGCTGAAAAAATATTCACTATTATTTAGGGTAGGCGAAGGGAAATTAGATAAACTTAGGTTGTCCAAATTTCACTTAAGTGTAATCGATGAGTTGTATAATGGTATTGATGAAACAGAGGTAATGATTCGTCTTGAGGAAAAATATGAAAGGCTTCGAAGTTTCAATCGTATAAACGAAGTTGATCCTCCAAAAGAACTTGCACATATCTTAAGGCCTTATCAAGTTGCAGGGTATCATTGGTTAAACTATCTTAATGAAGTAGGTTGGGGTGGGATTCTTGCAGATGACATGGGTCTTGGTAAAACAATTCAAGCATTATCATGTCTTCAATTGTATAAAGATCAAAAAGTTACCATGAGTGCAATGGTTGTATGTCCTACAACCTTAATGTTTAACTGGGAAAATGAGATTAAAAAATTTACACCGGGATTAACTTATCTTATTCATCATGGTGGCGAGAGAGAGCGAGATAAAAAAATATTTCAGCAGTATGATGTTATTATAACTACCTATGGCACATTACGTAGCGATATTAAGTTCATGTTAGAAAATGAGTTTGATTATATCGTACTAGATGAATCTCAGGCTATCAAAAATCCACAAAGTAAAGTAACGAAAGCCGCCTGTTTAATTAATGCGAAGAATAGGCTTTGTATGAGTGGTACACCACTTCAAAACAATACTTTTGATATTTATGCCCAGATGAATTTCCTCAATCCGGGCATGTTGGGTAGTGTAGAATTTTTTAGAAATGAATTTGCAACGCCAATTGATAAGTTTGGGGAACCTGAACAAAAAGATCATCTTAAGAAGCTTTTGTTCCCATTTATTTTACGGAGAACAAAAGAACAAGTAGCAAAAGATTTGCCAGATAAGACCGAGACTATTCTTTTTTGTGAGATGGATACCGAGCAACGTTCTATCTATGATGCATATCGGAATGATTATAGAAATAAAATACTTGGGGTTATTTCTGAGCAAGGGATTCAAAAGTCGCAACTTACTATTTTACAAGGTCTTATGAAATTGCGACAAATATGTGATTCTCCTGCAATTATGAATGAGCCTGAGCCATATCCGAATGTTTCTGTTAAGTTAGATGAGTTGGCGAGAGAAATTTCTGAGAATATTGGTAATCACAAAGCATTGATTTTTTCTCAGTTTTTGGGAATGCTTGCTCTAATCAGGGAAAAACTTACTGAACTTGGTGTAAAATTTGAGTATTTCGATGGAAGTACCTCAGCAGTGGATCGTGAGAAGGCAATCCAAAGTTTCCAAAAGAATGATGAAGTGAGGGTATTTTTGATTTCTCTTAAGGCAGGAGGTGTGGGTCTAAACCTCACAGCTGCTGATTATGTGTATATCGTAGATCCATGGTGGAACCCTGCTGTAGAGCAACAGGCTATTGACCGTACACATAGGATTGGGCAAACAAAAAATATATTTGCTTACAGAATGATTTGTAAGGATACGATTGAAGACAAAATTCTTCAACTCCAGGACAGAAAACGCATTCTTGCGCGTGATTTAGTGACAGATGATTCTGGTTTTGTGAAGAGCTTAAGCAGAGAAGACGTAGAATATCTATTTAGCTAGAAGTTATTGAAATAATGTTAGTTTTGAGAAGTTTTTTATTTGTATAGTACTGCTAAATTCCAATTTCCTATCAAACTGCTTACCTATAGTAGGCCACGCCTTGGTTGAAAAATTAATTAACAAAAAGTAATTAAATTTCTTAAAGACTTAATACTGCTTTAAGGCCAACAAAAATTGTTGCCGCCATAACCAAGAGTCCAAAAATAGTTAACCATAGGGGATGTTTATACTCCCCTATTATTTTTTTCTTTCGTACAGAAAGTAGTACTATCCCTAATGCGATTGGCAGTATAAATCCATTTAAGGCTCCAACAAACACTAATGTCTTTACCGGTTTCCCTACGTAAATAAAAATCGAAAGAGAGATTAAAACAAATCCAACCAATAATCCCTTTTCATATTTTTCAATCAGATGGTGCAAAGATTTAAGAAAAGAAATGGAGGTGTAGGCTGCTCCTACAACAGATGTAATGGCAGCACTCCACATAATTATCCCAAATATTATATATCCAATGTTTCCCGCAGCTAACTGAAATACAGATGCAGCAGGATTTGTACTATCTAGCGAAAGCCCTTTAGATACAACACCTAGCGCAGCTAGGAATAATAGTATGCGCATGGTTGAGGCAATAAGAATAGCTGATATCGCAGATTGTCCAACTTCTTTTGAATGTTCTGGTCCAGTTAGTCCAGCGTCTATTAATCTATGTGCCCCTGCAAAACTTATATATCCACCAACTGTTCCACCTACTAAGGTGATGATCGCTAAAAAATCAATTTTATCTGGTAGGATACTTTTTTGTAAAGCTTCTCTAAGAGGAGGTTTTGATATGAATACGACATAGAGTGTTAGCACAATCATAATCATTCCTAACGCTTTTGCAAAAATATCCATCCACTTCAGCGAATCTTTATTTATGAAAATAAAAATTGCAATGACAGCACTTATTATTGCACCTGTTTCAGTAGTCCATCCTGTAATAACATTTAAGCCTAGTCCAGCGCCTGCCAAATTTCCAGTATTGAATGCAATTCCACCAATAACTATTAGTAAGGTTAATAAATAACCTGAACCAGGAATAATTTTATTAGCAAGAACTTGTGCTCTCATTCCACTAGCTCCGAGTATCTTCCATATATTCAACTGTGCACCAATATCAAGTAAGATGGATATGAGAATAATAAATCCAAAACCAGCTAATAAAGTATTGGTAAAAACAGCAGTCTGTGTTAGGAATCCTGGTCCGATTGCTGAAGTTGCCATTAAAAATGCAGCAGCAACGATTGGGGAGTGTATAAAATAATTTAAATTTATTTTTTTACTTTTCATTTTATGCTGCTTATTAAAATTTCATTTTTAATCAGTCCAAGATGTAAATGTTTTGCAAATTCCAAGGCTTGATTAGCATCTCCATGTATACAAACTGTATCAATGTCTATTGGGATAGCGTCTCCATAAATCGGGTTTATTTTATTATGATTAATCATATTTAATGCCTGTTGCAATGCAATGTCTCTGTCTTGTATCATTGCATTTTTTTCAGTTCGAGCCGTTAAACTACCACTGGGCTGATATGTTCTGTCAGCAAAGCCTTCCCGGTAGAAGGTTAGTCCTTCGCGTTTTGTTGCCTTTTCAGATTCACTATTTGGCAATCCATATAGGTATAAATTTTCATCAACTCGTTTTACGGCTTTTGCAATTAAGGTTGCCATTTTTTCACTTACCCCCGATTGGTTGTATAATGCACCATGAGGCTTGATATGGTTTAAAGTAGTTCCCATACTTTCAGCAATTGATTTAACTACCATAATCTGTTCAATTATTGAATTAGTTAGGACTTCTTCCTCCATTTCTATTTGTTTTCTCCCGAAATTTTCTCGATCTGGGTAAGAAGGATGTGCTCCTATGGAGACATTGAATTGTAGGGCCAATTTTATCGTATTTTTTATTGTTTCTTTATCCCCGGCATGAGATCCGCATGCAATATTAACCGAACTGATGAAGGGCATAATCAACGCGTCTGATTCGTAGCCTTCACCCATATCGCAATTGAGGTCGATTGTTTTTTTCATCACGTACAAGATAAGAAAGATCATTGCTTGCTGTTCCCTAAATGCTTCATAAAGTTTAAAAATTAATTATCGCTGAGTATAAAAATCAGAAAATTCATTATATTCATGATATGAAAACAAGAAGAACATTTATCCAATCAACAGCTGTTGCATCAGCTAGTTTGCTTGCCAGCAAATCTTTTGCCTTTTCAATTTTGAATAAAGACAGAAAGCCTGAAGAATTAATCCTTGGCCACAATGGTTTTACATATAAGGTTGACCAGGGCTGGGCAAAAATTAGTTCTAGCACCCATCCTGTAAATAATTGCCATGAAATGGTTCAGGATAGTCAGGGTCGCTTGATTATGATTGGCGACGACACGCATAATAATATTTTGGTGTTTGATAAATCTGGGCAGTTGTTGGATTCATGGGGTGCTTCTTATCCAGCAGGTCATGGACTTACCATTAGCAAAGAAAATGATGAAGATTTCCTATTACTGGTTGATAATGGGTTTTATACAAACCTTGCAGGGGAGTCAAAATCTCAGCCTGGCAATGTGGTAAAAACAAATATTAAAGGAAGAATTATTTTTTCTTTGCCTCAACCTCACGCAATAGGTATATATAAAGATGACGAAGCATATCATCCAACTGAAACGGCTGTAGCTCCTAACGGAGATATTTATGTGGCTGATGGATATGGTTCTGATTATATTATTCACTTTGATAGCAAAGGTCGCTTTATTAGAAAATTTGGGGGTCACAATAATACTAATCCAGATCATAATCTTGAATGTGCTCATGGTGTTGTTGTTGATGATCGAGATAAAAGTAATCCAGTATTAGTTTGTACATCAAGAGGTGAATGCTGCTTCAAGGTATTTACACTTGATGGCAAGTTTATTAAGCGTATTGACACACCTGGAATGTTTGTATGTAGGCCTGTTATTCATGGTCAAGTACTTTATGCAGGTGTATGTTGGTCTAAAGATGCTGAAGGGAATCAGATAGATGACGGCTCAGGATTTCTAACTATTCTTGATACTAATTATAAAGTATTGGCAAGTCCAGGTGGTACTGCACCTGTATATAAGAATGGGATACTTCAGCAAACATTTCAACATGCGTCTAATGTATTTAAACATGGACATGATGTATGTATCGATGAAGATCAAAGCATCTATGTATGTCAATGGAATGCAAATCGCACTACACCGATTAAGTTGACTCGCGTATAATATTAAAAACTAACTATGCTCCGTCCCTGACCCATAATGGCGTCAGGGATTTTTTTTTGTGATACATAGTAATTATCGATTAGTCATTGCTATGCTAATCTTAAGTTGATCAATTTTTTTATCTAATTCACGTAGCTTATTATAGGACTCATCCTCTGTAATTTCATTGAATGAGATTACATCACCCGGTCTACATTGTGCAAGTTTTGATATATCTGCACTACTAACCCTAGCTATTCGAGGGTATCCACCAATTGTTTGTGCATCCGCCATTAGGATAATGGGTTGTCCTTTTGGAGTGACTTGGATAATTCCTATTGCAACTGCTGAAGAAAGCATTTCTTGTTTTTGGATTAGTGAAAGCTCATTACCTTCTAAGCGATAGCCCATTCTGTTTGAATCATTTGAAACAGTAAAGGAGGAATTGAATAAATACTGTTGTGAAGGTTCATTAAATAAATTCCACTCAGGTCCTTTTACACAGTCTATCGATATATGATTTGAGTTATTATGTTGATGTTTGAAATTAACATGCCAATTGGCGTACCCAAATCCATTTTCACCTATCTGTATGGTACTGTGGTCTACTGATTTATTTATTGTATTAGCGAAGTGAATAATATCTCCTGTGGTGAGGTTTTTCCCGTTAATTCCACCAATACCTGATGCGGCATATGTAGATGCCGACCCCATGATTTTGTTCACTTGAAATCCACCAGCAATAGCTAGGTAGGCTCTGCATCCATAGCGTGTAGGTTTTGTTTTTAAAATACTAAATGCTTTAATTTTTAGTAGTCTATTAAATTCAATTTTAGTGTTATTGATATATGCATTGCACCCTTCTCCAGAAATACAAGAATAGGCATCTTCATTAAATACTATTTCAGTTCCATGAAGAGTTAATTCTAAAAGTGCCGCATTGACTTCATTACCACAAATAATGTTTGCAACACTAGATGATATTTTATCCATAACACCTCCAACAGGTATCCCATCTTTTTGGTAGTGCCATCTACCAAAGTCTTGAATACTCGCTGAGATACCCGGTTTTAAAATAGTTATGCTCATTGAAGTTGATCAAATTCTTTTTTTGAAATTGGAATAAACCTCACATTATCTCCTGCTTTTAGTAGACATGCTGGTTTATTTAATTTATTAAATAGTGCCAAAGGAGTTCTTCCAATAATTTGCCATCCACCAGGGATTTCTGTTGGGTAAATGCCAGTTTGTTTTCCTGCTATACCAATACTTCCTGCAGGAATTTTTAAAGATGGATTGTGTTTTCTTGGTACCTCTAATTTGGAGTGCAAGATTCCCATGTATGGAAATCCAGGAATAAAACCAATCATATATACTCTATATATATTTTCGATGTGCAATTGTATAATATCTTCAATACTCATGTTTAAATGAGTAGTAAGCCAGGGTAAATCAAAGCCAAATTCGATATCATAGCATACTGGAATTTCAATGTGTTGAACACCTTGTTTTTTTTCAGCTATATTGAGGTGAGATGTATTTTCGACTATGTTTATTTTCTGCTGTAATTGATTTTTAAGTTCCTCTATATTGCAATCTGCTCCAAAATAAATGGTTAAGCTACTGTATGCGGGAACACATTCAATAAATCCTGGAAAAGGGTTAGATTCAATTTCTTGTTGCCATGCAATGACTTGCATGTTGATGTGTTCATCAATTGTTTGAGAAAATTCGATAGTTATCGCACGATCATGTATGCTGTATATTCTTGGTATGATCATACTCGAAAGTAATACTAATTATGCTAGTTGAATGTTCTCGCAAGAACATGCTATGGTAAATTAGTAGTTGATTACTTGTTCTTGAATTGAAGCAGGAATTTCCCGCCACTCATATTCTTGATTACGGAGTTGTGGTTCAAAGCCAGCTTCGCTTATGGCTTCCTGGATTGATTTGTAGGTAAATCGATGTGGCGCTCCAGCAGCACTTACCACATTTTCTTCAAGCATGATGCTTCCAAAATCATTGGCGCCTGCATGAAGACAAATTTGAGCAATTTTTTTCCCAACGGTAAGCCAAGAGGCTTGAATATTTTTGATGTTGGGGAGCATGATGCGACTAATTGCTATCATTCTAATATATTCTTCGCCAGTCGTTAAGTTCTGTACTCCTCGAATTTTTGTAAGCAGGGTATCCACATCTTGGAATGTCCACGGAATAAAAGCTAAAAATCCTTTTGCATGCGCTGGTTTCCTCGATTGTACTTCACGAAGCTTTATCAAGTGATCAAAACGTTCTTCTAGCGTTT
>CAMCBE010000059.1 GCA_945872805.1 Chitinophaga pinensis
TTTGTGAAAAAAATAAACCCCATAGTCAACACGATTCACTCTTCAGTACAGCAGAACCCGGTCAAACAACATTTCTTAACGATGCATGTGGAGTCTGCCCTTCCTGTGTTAAAGCGACTGCGCTAATTCACCCAGACATTCACTTTTCATTTCCAACCATAACAAAAGACGGTATTGACAAACCTAAAAGCAATGATTTTATCGTTGAGTGGAGAAACTTTATCGCACAAACACCTTTTGGAAATGCATTCGACTGGCTTCAAAGCCTTGGAGCAGAAAATAAACAAGGAAATATTACTTCGCATGAATGTGAAGACATTTTGCGTAAACTGAATTTAAAAAGTTTTGAAAGCGGTTATAAAATATTAATTCAATGGATGCCTGAATACTTAGGCGCTACCGGCAATAAACTCCTCAAAATGATTGAGGAACCTCCTCCCAATACATTATTTATTTTAGTAGCTGAAGATGAATCCAGGATTATTCCTACCATCTTATCTCGCACTCAATTGATTAAAATAAATCAATTGAATAAAACAGAGATTAAAGAATGGCTGATTAAAAACCAAAGCGTGCCAACAGAGAAAGCTGAAGCGATCTCTAGCATATCAGCAGGCAATCTTCGTGAGGCCTTTCAGCTAACCCATCAAAGCGATGAGAATTATCAAGAATTACTCAGGGAATGGCTAAATGCACTGCTGAAAAATGGGCCAGCCGCACAGATCAAATGGATTGACGATATCAGTAAGCTGGGCAGAGAAAAGCAAAAACAATTTCTTGCTTACTTCACCCATATCCTTTCAACATCAATTCATGAAAGCATACTAGGCGGATCTGAAGATAGTGGAGAAATCGAGGTTGATTTTGCTCGCAGAGTAAATAAATTGATCGCTCCTGAACAAATTGAAGCAATTGTTCAGGAATTGGATAAAGCATCCTATTATATAGAACGAAATGCCAATCCGAAAATGCTTTTCATGGCCCTAACCCTCAAAATATATCATATCATAAAAGATAAATCAGTAATTTTGATAAACTGACACGTGATGGATAAGGGAAGGTTCTAGGTTTGATTATTGAATTATGAATGCATTTTCGCTGGTTTTAATATAAAGTGTCCACCGCCCTGTGACCAAATACCGGGCATATTGAAAGCCTCCTACAAACCACAACCCCCATATCTCATCCACACTATTGACTTAACCTAGGAGAAATAAAATTCTCTGGTAAAATAATTTTTATGGGATGTAGCTCATGCGGAACAAAAGACGGAAAACCAAGTGGTTGCAAAAGCAACGGTGGTTGCAGCACTGGCGGTTGTAATAGACTAAACGTTCATGATTGGCTTGCTAATTTGCCTTTTACTGACCCTGCCGTTTCGTGTAGGGTTGTAGAGATCACCTTCAATAATGGCAGTCGAAAAGATTATTTTAAGAATACCACCCTGCACCACTTTAACAAAGGTGAAATGGTAAGCGTTGAAGGTGTAGGTGGATTTGATGTTGGAATGGTTAACCTTAGTGGTGAACTTGTTCGATTACAATTGAAGAAAAAAAGAATTGCAGAAGATAATGCAGAGATGAAAAAAATTCTCAGAAGATCTTCTGAAGTGGATATACAAAAATGGGAAGAAAATAAAGCCCGCGAAAAAGAAGCATTGGCAAGGGCAAGAGCGATAGCAAGACAACTTAAAGTGAATATGAAAGTCTGCGAGGTGGAAATCCAAGCGGATGGACGTAAAGCAACTTTCTTTTATACCGCAGACGATAGAGTCGATTTCAGGGAATTGATCAAAATATACGCGAGTGAGTTCAAGGTTAAAGTTGAAATGAAACAGATTGGAGCTCGCCAAGAAGCAGCAAAAGTGGGTGGAATCGGAAGTTGTGGTAGAGAACTTTGCTGTAGCAGCTGGTTAAATGAGTTCAAAAGTGTTACTACAGCCCTAGCACGCTATCAAAACCTAAGCATTAACCAAACAAAACTGAGTGGCCAATGTGGTCGCCTGAAATGTTGCTTGAATTATGAGTTAGACACCTACCTAGATGCTTTGCAGCACTTCCCAGACCATGTCGATGTTTTACAAACCGCTAAGGGTAATGCACAACTCATCAAAAAAGACATATTCAAAAATATTATGTGGTATACGTTGCCAGATAGCAACAACCAATATCCACTTTCTATTGAAACGGTTAAAAAAATAAAAGCCCAAAACGAAAAAGGCATTAGACCAGAAGAACTTGAGACCGCTGAAGTTGGATCAAATTCCAAAGCAAAAGAAATAGAACCACAATTTGTTGATGTCGTGGGTCAAATCAGTCTTCGCACACTCGATAAAAATGCACAAAAGAAAAACCAACGCGAAAGACAAGCGAATGAAGGGAATAGAAATAGAGGCAATAATGCCCCAAGGCAAGTTGGAAGAGAAATGCCAAAACAAATCACTAAAGAGGCTCCTAAGCAAATAAATAAAGAAATAACGAAGGAAGGACCTCCAAAGAAAAATATTAGCATTTCATCTGCTAGTCCAAAGCCAGCTGATCAACCTCGAAAAATTATTCGTCCAATCAAGGACAATAAAACCGATCAACAACCAGGCGAATAAGGAGTTAATGCAATAAACTGTTAAGTAACAAAACGCCCGCAAGTCCGGCGACGGACACTATTGTTTCCATAACACTCCATGTACGCAGGGTGTCTCGAATATTCAAATTGAAGTACTCTTTGAATAGCCAGAAACCAGAATCATTTACATGAGAAAAGAAAAGACTTCCTGCACCTACAGCCAAAACCATTAGGTTTGGATTAGTGCCTGTAGCCAAAACCAATGGCGCTATTATTCCTGCAGATGTTAACCCAGCCACTGTTGCAGAACCTACGGCAACACGTATTGCTGCTGCGATAAGCCAACCAAGTAATAAGGGAGGCAGCGCTAATCCCTTGAGCATATCAGCCAACGCATTACTAATGCCTCCATCTGCAAAAACATATTTCAAGGCACCAGCACCCGCAACAATCAATACAAGCATGAGCATATCTTTTAATGCTTCAGTATACGTGTTCATGATAGAAACGATGGACGTTCCACGAGATAATCCAATGGACCAAGTAGCAAAAAGTAAACAGATAAACATGAGCATAGAAGGATCTGAAAAAAAGACAAACACTCCTTTTAGCGTAGTTGGAATGGCATAAATTAAAGGCAGCAATGAGGTGATAATCAAAATGAATACTGGAAGTAAGGCGGTAATCACACTAGTTGAAAAAGAGGGGAGTTTTGACTCATCCATTTCGCGTGGAATAAACGTTGTTCTAGGTGTACACGCAATATGCTTAACGGTCTTAGCAAATAAGGGACCTGCCAAAATAATGGCAGGAGTAGCCACTAACATGCCATACAGTAAGGTAGTTCCCATATCTGCATTCAATTGAGTTACTAATGCAGCAGGAGATGGATGTGGCGGTAAAAAACCATGCGTAACGGATAATGCGGCAAGCATAGGAATCGCCACATAAATTGCCGGAAGCTTAACCTGATAAACAATTGAAAATATCAACGGCATCAATAAAACGAAACCTACATTATAAAAAAGAGGAATGCCTAATAAAAATCCAGTACACATTAATGCCCATGTGATATATTTCTTCCCAAAAAGAGATAACATGACTATGCTAATGCGTTGTGCCGCACCTGATTCAGCAAACAGTTTTCCAATCATAGCACCCGACATAATCACCAAGATTAGTGACCCCATGGTATCGCCAATTCCTTTCTGAATAGATAACGGAATTTTTTCTAATGGCATACCTAACATTAATCCTGCCGATATGGATACCAAAATGAATGCAATGAATGGATTAATCTTCAACCATGAGATTAATAAGATCAAGATTAAAATGGAAACGAGTAAAACAAGAATCATCGCTTAGTTTATCGATATAAGATATAAGAAACTATCCAAATACACGGTGCTGCAATGATGATGGAATCAAACCGATCCAAAAAACCTCCATGCCCTGGCATAAAACTACCGCTATCTTTCACCCCTGCTATTCGTTTAAATTTACTCTCAATCAAATCACCAATTGTTCCGCTAACTGCTGCAATTAAAACGAGTATAATCAAATCGATAGTTATTGATGCCATGAAATAAAAAAACACACCTATTACTATCACGCTTAGTAAAATACCACCTATTGTTCCTTCCCAGGTTTTTTTAGGAGACCAGTCAGTAAGGGGTGTTTTGCCAATCAAAGAGCCCACTATATACGCCATGGTATCATTAATCCAAATCGTTACGATTAATAGAATAACAATGATTTGTCCACTGAATAAGGCAAGGATTGTATGAAGTGAGCTACCCTCGTTTGCAAACCCCCAAATCCAACCACTTCTCAAATTAATGAGTAAGGCTAACGAAAGAGAAATGTATAATACCCCAAGAAGTGACCGTAAAAAATGCTTGTAAGAATACAGTTTATTGAAAAAAAATGGAGCAGGCAATAAAAATAACGATGCTTGTATTATCCATATTCCAATTGTATCCAACGGCACATTAAGGACTTCAAGTTTTCCTGTTGTGGCAAAAAGCATGAAGCCCCATCCTAATAAAGGGAAGCCTATCCTATCTAGCAAATGCTTTTGATGAAATGAAGGATCGATAAGTGATGATAGTTTTTGGTATTCGTACCAACAACCAAAGTGAACAATGGAAAACAAGATAAAAAAACTCCATTCATTCCAAAACATGCCGGTAAGCATGATAGCTGCAAAGATAATGGCAGTTTTGGCTCGTGTAGTAAAAACGGAAACATTAAATGCCATCAATATTAATTTAACGCTATTTCTTTAAAAATGGCTAAGGCCTCGTTCGCGAAAACTTCAGGTACCCATAATTCGTAATCACCTAGAAAAATATAGCTAGAATCTTGTTTATTTATCATACTGACTGGTATACCATGCTCTTCTAAAATTCCTTTTACCAAAGCGGCTTTTACCCCATCTGAGCATACATATAGCTTAACGTAATCCTTCATATTATTATGATAATGCTTCTAAGTGGATAGAACCCGTTAACCCCTTTCCACGATCCTTCGAAACAGATTTAGTATAATAAATAAACAATGTATAGATCACTACTAGCGCTAACAAACCTGACCATAAGGGAAACTTGTCATCCATATTATCGGCGATATTTTTTCCTTGGATACGCAAAATATACACTTGAATCACTCCTATCGTGTTATTGAGAAAATGTGCTAAGATTGGAAGCCACAAATTACCACTTCGTGCAAAAAGAAGTCCGAGTACAATTCCCATTGCAGCCCTCGAAAGAAATCCATAAAACGAAAAATGAATTGCACTAAACAACAATGAAGTAAATATGATGCTAAACCACACTTTCCCCGTTGCTTTCGTCATCATTTGCTGTAATCCTCCGCGAAAAAACACCTCCTCAAAAATGGCAGGAGCCAACCCCATAACTAAAATGCTAATCAGCAAGTCTGGAATTCCAGTCATATGAGACAATACCAACACTTGCTTCATGTATGTGTCTTCAAGTCCTTTATAATATACACGCATACTCTCTGAAAGAGGTATCATTTCAGTTAGTGAAGCCAACGCACCAGATAGTACAATCGTTGCCGCCATTAATGCCATCCCTATTCCAATAGTTGGAAGTGAGTTCTTTCTTCCAAGTCCCAAATAGATAAATGGTCTTTTATGTAAGAGAAATGCTGTAATGAATGCTGGAATAAAAAAAATAAAAGCAGCTAGTAGCGTTTGAATTACCCTCACCTCATTCACAAAGGAAGGATTCATCATAGATTCCTGCATTTGTGCAATAGATTCACCGGTCATTGCTTTCCAAATAACAAAAGAAAGACCGCCGCCTACAACGAAGCCGGCGCCCATTAAGGCAATCAAGATAAAAACACCTGCACGTTCTGTCATGCCAGGTCTGTTCGGCGTTATACTTTCCATATAAAGATTATCAGTTTATCTATGTATACAAAAGGCAAGTTTGTACCTTTGCCATTACATCTATGATAAAGATAGGCAAGATAGAATTACCGACATTTCCTTTGTTACTGGCCCCTATGGAGGACGTCAGTGATCCTCCCTTTCGTGCAGTATGTAAAAAACATGGGGCTGACTTAATGTACACGGAATTTATTAGCAGCGAAGGCCTAATTCGAGATGCTATCAAAAGCAGGCAGAAGCTTGATATTTTTGAAGAAGAACGTCCTGTGGGTATTCAAATTTTTGGAGGCGATGAGGAAGCGATGGCCATGAGTGCAAGAATTGTAGATACTGTTCAACCCGATTTATTAGATATCAATTTTGGTTGCCCGGTAAAGAAAGTAGTATGCAAAGGTGCCGGTGCAGCAGTATTAAAAGACATTGATTTAATGATTCGATTAACGAAAGCGGTTATTAAATCAACTTCTATCCCGGTAACCGTTAAAACCAGATTAGGCTGGGATTTTGACAGCATCAACATCATCGAAGTGGCTGAACGATTGCAAGATGTTGGAGTACAAGCATTATCTATTCATGGTAGAACACGAAGTCAACTCTATAAAGGAGAGGCAGATTGGAGCTGGATAGAAAAAGTAAAAAATAATTCTCGGATGCATATTCCCATTTTTGGAAATGGTGATGTAGACAGCCCTGAAAAAGCATTAGAATACAAAAACAAATTTGGAATTGATGGCATCATGATTGGCCGGGCAGCCATTGGCTATCCTTGGTTTTTTAGGGAAGTCAAACATTTTTTCAATACAGGAGAGCGATTAGACCCACCTACATTTGAAGAAAGACTAGACGTAATCAAAGAGCATCTTCGAGCCTCGTTAAAATGGAAAGGACCAAGGGTAGGCATTTTTGAAATGCGAAGGCACTACGCCAACTACCTAAAAGGAATACCCAATGTGAAGCCACTCCGCACCAAATTGGTTATGATGGATACGCTAGAGGAGATTGAAGAAGCGCTACTGTCCTTCCAGCTAGAGGTTGGTGAGATTGGAGAATAAACGCTTGGCGCTGAACGCTGAACGCTAGACGATATGTGCTTTTGGTTAGATCTTGGTAGCTTTAAAAGTATTGGGCCATAAATGATAATAATAAATAAGTTAATTTAAATTCAATAAATAACACAAAGCGTTCAGCGTAAAGCGCCCAGCGTTTAATTCCCATCCAATGCTCCATCAAATCAAAGGCATAGAAAATATTGACAGCCCTGCATTGGTTGTAATTCATGAAACGGTAATAAAAAATATCGATGAGATGGTTCGCATGGTGGATGGTGACGTGAATCGCCTTCGTCCACATGTTAAAACACATAAAACAGCAGAAGGAATCACCCTGATGCAAGCTGCCGGAATCAACAAATTCAAATGTGCAACGATAGCCGAAGCAGAATTATTAGGGATGAACAATGCTACAGATGTACTGCTCGCCTATCAACCCCTTGGTCCGAAAATTGAACGCCTATATCAATTAACACAACAATACCCTACCACTACATTTTCATGCTTAACAGACAATATCGATGTTGCTAATCAAATTGGGCAACACTTCCATCAACGAGGCACAGAAATCAACATCTATATTGATATCAATGTTGGAATGAACAGAACAGGAATCCTTCCTGATCAAGGGGCAATAGAACTACATGATGCTATTCAAAAAATAAAGGGATTATCTTTTTCTGGCATTCATGCCTATGATGGACATATTCGCCAATCAAATCATTTGGAAAAAGAAATTTTATGCCATGAGGTTTTTCAGCCTGTATTAGGGTTGATGAACAACTTCAGTTCACGAAATACAAAAAAGGCAATTCTTATAGCAGGAGGCTCCCTTAATTTCGCAACGCATTCTAGAAAAACCGACCGAGAATCTAGTCCCGGTACTCCTATCTTTTGGGATCATGGCTATCAAAGGATTTGTCCAGACCAAGCATACAACCCGGCACTTTTTGTGCTTACGCGTATTATTTCACTTCCAACACCCAATAGAATATGTGTTGACCTTGGGTATAAAGCGATAGCCTCAGAAGATGATATCTCCAAGCGTGTTTACTTCCCCTTACATCCATCATTAATACCTGTTGCACATAGCGAAGAACACTTAATACTTGAAACACCAACTCCGCATACATTCAAGATCGGCGATATACTAACGGGTATCCCAAATCATGTTTGTCCAACAGTTGCGCTATACGATTCACTAATTGAGGTGAAAAAAAATGAAGTATCGGGCTCATGGCAGGTGCTTGCGCGAAGAAGAAAGATAAATTGCTAAAGTGAATCATTACTTTTGCATTCTTAATCGTTTGACATGACAATACATAAAGAAGGATATCCAACCATTCTGTTGATTACATTAGTTTGTGGCGCACTTGCCTTTGCTACTCATCTTCATTTAGCTCCAGTTTCATGTATCCTTGCATGGATTGCATATGCCATCTTATTGTTTTTTTGGCTTTTTATCGTTTCATTTTTTCGCATTCCAAAACGAATCCACAGCTTTGATGAAAATGCAATCATTGCACCAGCAGACGGAAAAGTAGTCGTAATTGAAGAGACGGTAGACCAGGAATATTTTAAGGAAAAAAGACTTCAAATATCTGTGTTCATGAGTCCTGCGAACGTTCATGTAAACAGAAACCCCATAGCAGGTAAAGTGCTGTATAGTGTTTACCACAAGGGGAAATACCTTGTAGCATGGGACCCAAAATCATCCACCGAAAACGAAAGGCATAGTGTTGTATTGGCCAATGCTAACATAACAATATTAGTGAAACAGATTGCTGGTGCATTAGCACGGAGG